>CAZEOY010000195.1:0-6489 GCA_964513835.1 uncultured Syntrophobacteraceae bacterium | reverse complement strand
CGTAATAAACGATCTTCGCCTGAATTTCTTTTTTGCCCAAGTCTATAAATGCCACTGCTCACTTCCTTCCTTTCCGTTCAGTATGGTCGCCAGCTGTCCGATGGCTGTTGTGGAGCGCAATCGGATCAACCCCAGGGAGACATTGTCCTCAAAGAAGGTAATGATGATGTGGTTGTCTCCGAGCTTACTGAAATGGATGTTTGTCTTGTCACCCTTGTGGAAGAGCAGCGAAAAATCCGTTTCACCAACGAGTCGGGCAATCTCGGCCGTGGCTGCGAAGTTTGCAGCCAAGAGCACCGCAAGGGATAGGATATCGGCCACTTGGAGCGTCCCCTGCTCAACGATGAGATTACCGGATAAGTCTACAATGATCACATGGTGGGCGCCGGCCTCAATCAGGTCTCGTTGGATGATGCCTTCCAACCTCTCGGTCTTGTCTCTCGTAAGGACTAAGGTCATTAATCATTCTACCTTTTAATGATAGGATTTGGATGCATGTTTGCCGCCAGTAGGCCTCTTTGGCATCCCAAGCCTGATTGTAGATGCCAGACTCGCTTTGCCCCTCCTTATCGGCAGAACACCGGGATTACATTATGTTTCTATTTGAGAAAATGTTGAGAACGTAAGTTCGGACGGCAAGGAGCTCCACCGTCTTTGCGTCGAGATAATTCGCGAGACAACAGCAGGTGCACCGATGGATCAAGAAGCGAAAGGCCTCTCTCTATCGCATTTGTACGGGAAATGTGCATCCCGCGGCAGTCGCGATGAAGACTGCCCGGCCGGCTGCTGCATATGGGAGGAGTGTCTTAAGAATGCATTGTCTCGTCGCGCTGGCGCAGTGACTCCACCATCAAGTGCTCAATGGGTTTGTCTATGGTCGTCGGAGGAGGGGTGCCGAAAGGAAGGGTTTCAAAGCTCCCACTGTCCCAGCTCAGAATCTCGTAAATAGCCTCTTCACCTTTGGATTTATCGGTTTCAGCATGAATGACTTCTCCAGACCTGATAAAGACCGTTCCTGAGCCTTCGGATGCTGAGACGTGAAGGCGGAGATCAGACCTGGAATAGCAGAAAATCTGAATCACCTCAGCCAGTCCGACACAGTTGACGGTTCCTTCGAAACCGAGCGGAGGCATGTCTGCAGACGAAATGGGTGGCTGGCTTTCCAGAATCGTACCGGAGATCTTTGCCCCGTCAAGGATTGCACCCCGCAGATTCGCCATCCGCAGATTGGCCCTGGCCAAGATGGAGTTTCTGAGAATAGCCCCTTCGAGGTTGGCCCCTTCGAGGTCGGCTCCTTCCAGTGAGGCTCCCTCCAAATTGACCTTGATGAGATTGGCCCCAACGAGCCGGGCTGCATGGAGGCTCGCCCCCCGAAGGTTCGCCCTTCTGAGGTTTCCTCCTGTGATCTTGGTGTATTTGAGGTCCGCCTCCTCCAGGTTCGTTCCGACGAGGCTGGCTCCGTCCAGGTTTGATCTTTGAAGGTTTGCCCCTTTGAGATTGGCACCGCTCAGGTTTGAATGGGAAAGATTGGTGTGATTGAGATCGGCCCCGACAAGCCAGCCGGCATTGGACAGGTCGATTCTGGAGAGATCGACTCCCTGAAGGTATGCGGGTCCCCTTCCGGATATGACCGCCACCAGGATCTGTTCACGCGTCAGTTCTGCCATCCGCCATACTCCCATGGAAAAGGTGATTGCTCACTTAGATACTTGCGAGGACATATTCGGTCTCTTCGACAGATTCTAAACCAGATTTCAGCATCTGCCAGTGAAAAATGGACTCCTGTCTTCGTTTGCCCCCTTCACGGTCGACAGCTTCACGCAGTGCTGTCGCGACCATCACTGAGCTCTCAGGCGTTGAGATCCAGTTGGGCCAGTGGACGATGGGGGTCTTTTCGCCTGCCAATGGGCACCTTGAGACCTTCACCGATCATTGATAAGTTCGGAATGGGGCTGTGGATAGTCAAATTCAAAAAGCAGCGCACACCGTATATTTTCCAAAGCAATTTGATTATGATGTTCGCACTTCGATCATCCAATATTGTGGAGGACTATGTTAGAGAAGGACTGTAGAAGCATTGAATCCTGTAACGGAAGCATTTCGTTGGATCAGATCCACCTTCGATATCCCTTCAAATTGAACCCGTATTTGAAAAACCTCATCGAAGATCCGAATGACCCGATCGGCAGGCAGTTTATGCCGGCGATCCAGGAGGTCGAGGATTCTTCGGGTTGGGAGGATCCCCTTGCCGAGGAGTCCCTTTCTCCAGTCAGAAACCTGGTCCATCGATATCCCAATCGCGTTCTTTGGCTCATTTCTCATGAGTGTGCAGCCCACTGCCGGTTTTGCACCCGCAAGCGGCGCTGGAAGGATGCCCGGGGGCTCAGCGACGAGGAATTCAGACAGGGACTGAATTACCTGAGAGAGCACGATGCCGTCCGCGATGTTCTCCTTTCGGGGGGTGACCCCCTGATGCTGCCCATGGAAAGGCTCGATCACATCCTTTCCTCACTGCGGGCCGTTCGCCACATTGAGGTCATTCGCATCGGCTCGCGCGTTCCGGGAGTCCTTCCACAGGCGGTGACACCTCAGCTGGCGGCCATGCTGAAGAAGCATCATCCGGTCTATATGAATCTGCATTTCAACCATCCTCGAGAAATCACAGCCGATTCCCGCCGGGCATGCGGGCTGCTGGCGGATGCGGGGATTCCCCTGGGAAGTCAGACCGTTCTGCTTCGCGGAGTCAACGACGATGCGACCGTTCTGGGGAGCCTCTTCCACATGCTGCTGGCGATGCGCGTTCGCCCTTATTACCTGATGCAGATGGACCTCACGGCAGGCACCGGCCATTTCCGCACACCCATTTCCACGGGATTGCGCATACTCCTCGAGCTCAGGAATCGCATTTCCGGCCTCGCGGTGCCGCAGTTCGTCATAGATCTGCCCGGCGGATACGGGAAAGTTCCGCTGCTGCCCAACACCATGCGGGCGATTCACGAGGATCGAATCGTCTTCACCAGCTATTCTGGGGAGCGCTGCGCGTATCCTTTGCTCCAAGGCGAGCATCGGGAGCTCCGCAGCCTGCAGTTGCCCGGGGGACATGGTCTCAAAGACGAGAGTCCAGAGGTTCATCGTAGCCCGTCAGCTCCATGTAGCCGTCCCCCCTGACCGACGCCCCCTTCACGATACCCTTTGCTGAAACCGATCCTTCCCAGTAAGTGATTCGAGTGCTTCCGGGAGTATGGAGCTCCTGGTCGGCGATGTTGGGCTGTACAAGCACGTCGATCTCCAGTGAGGGGACCTTGATTCGCCATTTCGACGGATATTCAGCACCCGATCGGGAGCTTTTCCATTTTTCCAATATTTCCGTGATCATGGCTTCATGGGTCAGATGAATCGGTTCGCCCTCGGGTGTCACGAAGGTTCCTGCCGACTGGATGCTGTGGCCTCCCTTTCGGTCTCTCAGTAGATAAATCATCAGTTCCGACTCGTTTTCAAACTGAAGGCTGAACCAGTCCCAACCCACCAGGTCGTCATCCAGAGGCGCGGAACTGAATTCGTGATCCATCCATGCCAGGCCCGAGACCGGGATAGTCGTCCCCTCCAGCCGGATCTCTCCCCGAATCTGAAGCCTGGTGTAGGAAAAATAGCAGCTGGCCTGCTCGGGTCTGGGTCCTTTCCGACTGTAGCCTCCCTGCCCATGCAAAACGAGGGGTTTCAAGGGCACGGCACTGAGATGAAGCCCGATCGACTCCGAGTTGGCCTTCAATTCATGATAATCTTGTCCGATACTGGCTTCCCAGTCGTTCAGAAAAATCGTGTCGGATTCGGCCGAGACCTTCGCTCCCGCCAGTCCCAGTGCACCTCTGGCTAGCTTCTCGGCATGGTGGAACTGCCGGCGGGATAGGTCTGAAACCGCCATGTGAGCAAGATAGAGCTGCTGCGTGCGCCATTCAGACGCAGGGGCCGGCCAGGACTTCTCGGAGCCTGGTGGAGTGACCTGGCTGCGGAAGAAGGTGAGCTGGAACCCATACTGCTTTCCATCCTCTGATCGCAGGTTGCCGGTGTAATACCACCATTCCGTACGATACCCAGGGTGGGGGCCATGATCCCTCGGGAATACCAGCTCGCAGGGACCGGTGACGGCCAGGTAGGGGAGACGAGTATCCGCCTGGGCCGGCCCGATCGGCAGAAACAACAGCAGCAGAAAGACTGTCAGCGGGGTCATCAGTTTTCCCTCAGAACAGCAGCGGAAGAGCTTGAGAAGACCAGACGGGTCGCCGGCACTGAGGCCAGAACCGCCGTGGTCAGGATCAACGGCAGGGACGCCACGATGCCGGTCCAGTTGACGCCGTAGATGAAAGTCCACCCAAAAGACTGCTGATTGATCACATAGATCAGCAGAAGGGACAAGACGAAGCCGCAGGCTGTCCCAAGGCTCTCGCCCGCTGCGACCATGATGCAGGACTCCCAGAGGATCATAGTACGAATCTGTCCCCTGCTGGCCCCAATGGCGGTCAGAGTGTGCAGCTGATGCGACCGTTCGAGCACCAGGACTGCAAGCGCTGAGGTGATGCCCAGGGTCGCGACCACCAGCGCGATGATCAGCAGAACACCCGCTACGGCAAATGTCTCATCAAAAACGCGAAGGATCTCCCTTCGCAGGTCACGTCCCAGGGTAACATCCACCTCCAGCCCGTGTACAAGGCAAAACTCGAGCACCGAGCTGCGAAGCTGCTCCAGCTGCCGATCCTGCTCACCCATGCGGGAAAGAATGTGTATCCGAAAGCCGCTCCATGTCCCATCCCCCGTCATCCGCTCGAAGGCGGGCAGAGAGAAGTGAACCACTCCTCCATGGGTTCGGTAGTCCCGAAAGATGCCGAGGACGGGCAGGTCGAGCTCGATTCCATGAAGGATCAAACGGAATCGATCCCCCGTGCGAACCCCCATGTGATTGGAGAACACCTCCGAGATGAGGAATCCCTCCCCGCGGACGAGCTCGGGCAGAATCTCCCGGAGCGATCCCTGGAGCATCAGGAGTGAAGCATGCTTGAGGAACATCTCGAAATCGATGGCCTCGAACTGGTAGGCCTTCTGATCCTGGTAAAGAACGATGCGTCGATAGGGAACAAGGTCGATGGTTGCGGGATGGTTGCGGACGAATCGAACCAGTTCCTCCGGCACCGGGTCCTTGTACTGATTCAGGGAGGCCATGCGAGGTCCGATGAAAAGGTCTCCGCTGATGCTTTGCCTCACCCAGGTTTCAACGGTTCCTCGAAAACTGTGGATCATGATCGTCAGGGCTACGAAGAGCGCCACGGCAGTGATGAGCGCCCCCACTGAAATAGCTGCCCGCTTGCCGGAGTCTCTGACGTAACGCCCTCCGAGAAAGGCCGGTTGACCTCCGATCTTCAGCAGGGTCTCCGGCAATGCGGTGCCCATGAACCGCAGAATCCAGGGCGAAAAGCAGGAAAAACCCATGAACAATAAGAACGTTGCGAGATACCCGAAGAAGGGAATTCCAGCCACGGGACCGATCCGCGAGAGCGGCCATACGGCCAGCACCATGAGGATGCCTGAAAAGGCGGAGCTGCGGCCGTCTTTCGCCCTTCCGGATTCGCTGCTGAACATGATCATCGATTCTCGCGGGGGAATGCGCATGGCTTCGACGGCCGGTTGACAGGAAGCGAGGAGGGAGACCAGGACCGTCACGGTAAAGGACAGGAAAAGCTCTTCCGGTGTCAGCGTCAGGGACTCTGAAGGGACCCGTACGAAGAGGAGCGTAATCGTTGTACGGATGCTGTCCAAAAGGCGGTGAATGAACAGTGATCCCAACGGGATGGCCAGAAGCCATCCAACCAGGCCAAAAAAAGCGCCTTCCACCAGAAAGAGGGTCAGCACAGATCGGGATGAAGCGCCCAGCGACCGCAGGATGGCGACTTCATGCCGGCGTGCCGTTGCGTTGAGGGTGATGAGGCTGTAAATCAGAAACATGCCGACGAAGAGGGATACAAAACTCAGAATGGACAAGTTGAGCTGATAGGAACGAATCAGGTTATTACCGCTCGATCGAAGCTCGCCGGCCCGCTCAAGGACCATTCCCTCGGGCAATAAGCTGCGGAGCCGGCGAACCTCCTCCTCGGATGTGCCGGTCCGAAAGGCGAGGTCAATCCGGTCAACGAAGCCATGGGTTCCCGTGAACTCTTGAAATGTTGAGATATCGCACAGAGCGACCATCCCTCCTTCGACCAGGGCCAAACCCTCTTCTTCAAGCACGTCCGAGACCCTGAATCGTTGTATGGAGCTCACATGCTTGAGCATGACCGTGTCGCCGGCCTGAAGGCTCCGGCTTTGTGCCAGGGGCCGTCCCAGCAGGAGGGTGTAAGGCTCGGTGATGACCTCCAGCCGGAAGACCGCCGGAGAATCCGAGCTTGTCCTCTCCGTCTCCCAGTGACGCAGCGTTGAGTCCAGGATGGGATCGAAACCGAT
>CAZEOY010000194.1:0-6537 GCA_964513835.1 uncultured Syntrophobacteraceae bacterium | reverse complement strand
GCTGTGGGTCTCCAAAGCCGCTGCTCGAACCAGCAATTCTTCTTCCGTGTGTCCGTTCAGGGGAATGATCTCCTGAACGACGGGACGTCCGTGAGTCAATGTTCCCGTCTTGTCGAAGGCAATGGCCCTCAGATGGGCCGGCGCCTCCAGATAGGCGCCCCCTTTGACGAGGACACCATTTCGCGCAGCGGCGGTCAGGCCGGCTACAATGCTCACAGGAGTGGAGATCACCAGCGAACAGGGACAGGCGATGACCAGAACGACCAGGGCCTGGTAGAACCAGGAGCTCCAGGCGGCTCCCAGGACAAGCGGCGGGATCACAGCGATGAGCAAGGCGATTCCAAGCATGAGGGGCGTGTAAATGCGCGCGAATCTCTCCACGAACTGCTCCGTCGGAGCACGGCGCGACTGGGCCTCCTCCACCATGTGGATGATCCGGGCAAGGGTCGTGTCAGACGACTGCCGAGTCGAACGGAATTCGATGGTACCGTCCAGATTGATGGTCCCGGCATAGACCTCATCGCCTGGACCCTTCTTGACCGGCATGGATTCACCCGTGATTGAGGACTGATCCACAGAGGTGGAGCCTTTGGTGACCATTCCGTCCAGAGGGAGCTTCTCGCCGGGACGAACCAGCACGGTGGCCCCCACCGGCACTTGATCCACCGCAGCCTCTTCGACATCGCCATCCGTCGGGCAGATGTATCGAGCCGTGCCAGGAGAGATATCGATCAGAGCCTTGATGGCATTGCGAGCCCGACCGATGCTCCAGGACTCCAGAAGCAGCGCAAGCGAAAAGAGAAAGGTTACCGATGCGGCTTCGAACCATTCCCCGATCCCCATGGCTCCCAGGACGGCCACAGCCATGAGAAGGTTCATGTCGGGACGCAACGCCCTGGCGGCGGCAAAAGCCCTGGGAGCGATATGCAACCCGCCCAGGACCACGGCTCCCACGTAGGAGGCGAGAGCCACGGGGTGCAGTCCGACCTCCCCTTGGGCACCCTCGGTCAAAGCCTCAAGGAGACTTCCTGAATGGAAGGACTGAACACCAACACCCGAGACCATCGCCAGGCCGCTCAATCCGCAAAGTGTCAGCAGGCCACGCCTCTGCCAGAGCGTCTCTCCCATGGGGCAGACGCCCGATGGGCATGTGTCATCCCAGGGTGTGGCTTCCATTCCCGCCGCTGCCACGGCTTTCTGGATATCCGAATCCCTGACGGCATCATCCGTTACCGTCACGGTCATCCTGCTGGCGAGAAGGTCGAAGCTGAGGTTCAATTCTCCTCCCACCAGGGGGCCGACTCGTTCCTTGAGCAAGCCAATTTCTTGAGCGCAGCACATGCCGCGGATTCGAAACACTTTTTTTCCCATGGTCAATCACCACCGTTCAGCGCCGCACCAGGCATCATCCTGAATCGAGCGAGTTCAGCGAAGAGGTTCCGTCAGGCGAAACGGAGTCATGATGGTCCGCTTCAGGAAATCGATGAATCCCGACCCCAAGGCAGATGGCGACAACGGAACCACGTCGGGGTCGTTCAAATCCCCTGAAACCCTGACGGGGAAAGATATGAGGCTCCCGTTGAGGATGCCGCCGAGGATCGGGACCTTATCGATGATTTTGTCCACTGTTCTCAGGGGAGCTACGACCAGGATCATGTCCACCCTCTTGGCCTTGAGGTCCACGGATCCCCTCCATACCATTTTCATACAGTGTGCATTCACGATTGAATTGTCGAGGGACAGGACACCGTCCTGAATAGTACCTGTCGCCGTGATGAAGTCGTAGGCGCACCCTTTGTTGGTGAGATCCGGAATCTGGCCCCGGTAGATCTCCGTAATGTTCAGAACGGAGAAAACCTTCCCGATGAATCCAATGGGCAGGATCCTTCCGTCCTTCGCCTGAAAGTCAAGCTTGCCGCGCAGGGAAGTGACCAGATCGTCATCCGCCCCTCCGGCCGACAGCTCCCCCTGCAGTTGAAATTTGCCGTCAATGAGTCCCGTTTTGTCCCACAGGCAGAGGATCGACTCGTCCAGCCCCGCATCCTGTGCAGCCAGCTGTGTCTCAAGCTGAACGCCTTGCGGCGAGACCTCGATTCTGCCGGGGCAGGAGATCCCGCAAATGGAGGCCCTGGAAAAGTCGAAGGTCGCTCCCTCGGGGTGAATGTCCACCGTCAGCTCAACCGGGGCGAAATGGTATTCCCCCCAATACAGATGATCCGACTTGACCCTGAGAGCTCCCTTCAGAGCACGACCTTCACCCTTGTTCGTCAACGGTGAAAAATCTCTCTCCCTGAACTCCTTGAGCTTCTCCCACACCAGCTGGTTCGCCGCCACGTCCATATCGAGAACATATCCCTCGGGGGAAAAATCTATGGTTCCCTTGAGATTCAGGTCACTCTCTTCCAGGCTGAGCAGAGCAGACCCGACACTGAGCCGGCTCCCCTCAGCCTGGAGCGAGCCCTGTTTGAGCTCCAGGGGGAATGTCGTCTCCCACACCATCTTGAGGCCTGTCACCTCCACAGCCCCCTTTGCCGTTGAACGCATGGGCTCGTCCGGAAGGATGGTGGTCTGAAAGCCCCCCCGCATGGAGCCGGTAAGCATCGTGTTTCGGATGAGCAGTTGATCCAGGGTGGAACCGTTGAGGTGACCCTCAAAAGTGAGGTCGATTCCCCTCCCTTTTCTGACCACGGAGAAAGACCCCTCGGAAACCCGGTCTTTCACGGTCAGATTGGCGATATTCAGCTCATCCGGCTGCCATCGGACGTTCAGATCGACCCGTGGTCCTCCGTTCTGAAGGATTCCGGCCGAAAATCTGGTGCGACGGTCTCTCAGCCACGTGAACCGGGCGTTAGACAAAGAGACAGGCCCACGAACCCGAAACTGCTGTGAAAGGTCCACACGATCTGACACCCACTCGATTGCTTCCGAAGCCATCAGTCCATTCAGGGCGAGATCCGCTGAAGACAGATCGCCTTTCTGGAGTGTGAGGCTGCCCGAAACCGTCACGGCCGCATCCAGCAATTTGCTCTGACATTCGTTGAACGACAGGTTGCCCGGAGTCCACTGGATGCGCCCGGAATTGATGATAACGAAATCCGGAAAGAAAGTGTGCCGCATCACCACGTTTTCGGTATCCGCCACGACGCTGTACTTCCATCGATCGGGATGCGTCAGCGGCCCCTCCAGCAAGCCTTCACGGATCAGGAGTCTCCCTTCGAGGGACTCCATGCTCTTCCACGCCCTCTTGATGCCGGGGTATGAAGTCAACCAGGGATAGACCTCGTCAAGAAGGATTCGCATCGCGTTGCGCGATTCAACCTTGATCTGCGATGAATCGCCCCAGTCAACTGCCAGACTCAGTGACTCAAAGGTGCTCTGACCCACTGCGCCCTCCAGGCCTTCAATCGAAATCGTATCTCCATGGTATCTGAGCCCCCTTCCCTTCACATGGATCGGATAGGGGACACGGGCGTAGCTCCCATGGAGCTCGAAGTCCCGAGCCTCAACGAGGGTTTTGACGGCTTTCAACGTCTCGCCAAGGACCAGTCTGCCGCTCGCGTGGCCCCCGACATCTTCCATCAGAGCCAGCTCCTCCAGGAATTGCGGAGCTTTGACCGTTTCATTCAAGACGGGGGGGAGCCGGCTCAAGTCTGCATCCATTTGCAGGTCCAGATGGAAGGGACCGTCCTTGTTAGCGTCTTTCTTGAGAGCCAGCTTGAGGACTCCGTCCAGCGCCCGGGACTCCCCGGAGCGCCCCTTGAGGTTCCAGGCATCGAGGATCCCACCGACAATCTCCACCTCCCCCCGGGCGTCAACGACCTCCAGATCTGCGGCAGGGATATAGATAATGCCGCCTTCCATATTCCCCTCGATGACGGAGCTCTCGAGCTTTTTGAGATCCTCGAAGGTGCGCCCTCGAACTGTGTAGCGAATCACTGGCACGGTTCCCCCCAGAACGACCTCAAAGGTCTCGCGAACCGATTTCTCCTCCTCCCACAGCCCCAATGCAACCGCTCGGACCCCGGCCGCATCGACCCCTCTGCCCTCCACTTCCGCCCGCATCTCCCTGCCCCTCCCTTCGTAAATGAAAGTTCCGGAGGCGATGAGTCGAGGCTCGTCCAGCTTCAGTGAGCTCAGGGTGAACCGGGCCGTATGTCCCTGCAGCACAAGTCCTGCGTCAAATTTAGCCCCGGCAAACCGCACAGTCCGATCACCTTTTTTGAGGGTGAGATCCGGAATCTCGCCCTGAAGGGTAAAGTCAATGCCCTTGTGATGGTGATAGGCGAACTCAAGGGCTATCCTCGACGGGGCCGACGTGCCCATGCGGACGGGCGCCTGTTCCAGCAAGCAGGATCCTAGAGCATCGAGCTTCGCTCCGACCAGAATGAGCTGACCGTCGAGGGTCCCCTGGGTCAGGTCAATGGAGGTCTGGAGGGAAATCTTCTCGCATATGCTTGATTCGCCTCCCAGGACAAATTCGATGTGACCCGGACTGCGTACTCCATGGGCCTGGAGATGCTCGAAGACGAAAAGGGATTCCCCTTCGCGGGTCACCGTGACTCGACCATCCTGGATCTTGAGACGCGGGGCAACGGGTGTCAGCCTCAAAGACTCGAAATGAATAGCCAATTGCGGATCGATGCTGGCAAGCCGTGAGATCTGTCTCTCCAGCATCGAAGCCCCCAGATCGTCCTCCTCGGGCCGCTCAGGGAATGGGAGCGGCCAGGAAAGCTGGATGTCCGGCTTCTGAAACTGCATCTCGCGGATGCGGAGCTCCCCCGAGAACAAAGGCAGGAGCTCAGGAAACAGGGTCATGGATTTCATGGAAACGTCAAACATGCCAGGACGCCAGAGCCTCGCTTGCCTCACGATCACATGAGGCCGCGGAAACAGTGTGAAATCAATCTTACTGTAATCCGTCTCGCAGTGGATTCGTTGGCGAAGCTCATCGAAAACCGTCCTCTGTACCGCCTCCAGGTTGACCAATCCGGGAAGGAGAAGCTCCAAGGCCCCGAGTAGAGCCAGAAAGGCGAGAACGACGAAGAGGAGCCTCAAAGTCACATTTCTAACCCTTTTCATTCAGACTCTCTCCGTAGTTGATTCCAAGGGATTTGGTCCGCAGTTGGTGAGTCCATCGCGCAATAATGATCTCCGAATGCCAAGCCGCCATGACTTGAACGGCTGAAACCCTCGCCGGATCGTCGCCCATTGGCGCTTCGCAGAACCGTATCGGCTGCAGCAGTCTGCAACATATAACCTAAAAGCTCCCTGAACAGAGTCCCTAAGAGCATCATCAAGCAATTGAATCATCCTTGACCTCAATTTCCATCCAGGTTCGCTTCATTTTATATCTTGACTGCATTCCAGAAACGATTACATTTTGTAAACAATCACTTTGCAGAGGGGGCGAAACGGGTTCGACGGGGGTAGAGAAACTTAAGCTGCATGCCGAGGTCCTGACTGCTCGTTAAACAGTTGGGAATAAACACAAACGCAGACGATTACTCGTATGCCGTAGCCGCTTAGGCGGCTGCCGTTCCACTGGTCCTCTCCCACGGGACCAACTGGAGCGTCGACTCAGTGGGATGGTTTTCAAAAGTTCGCCTGTGCTTCTGAAAATGACATCCAGCAGGCTGGCTGGCGAGGTATCCTGCCCGAGGGGAGACCTCAACGGCGAGAACCCAGAACCCGGGATAAGCATGTAGAAGCTTAGGTGGAATGCTTTCGGACGCGGGTTCAACTCCCGCCGCCTCCACCATTTTTTGTGAGGGAATTTAAAGATTTACGTGGCTGATTTGGAATAATTTGGTGTTGCATGCGGTGTTGCGATGCTCGCGGGAACAGTAATTTTTCCATTTTTGCCTCCTGCGATATTTCAGTCATGGCGAACCCGTCCCGAAGCTCCTCGACGTCGAGAGTGGCGCAGGTTCATCGACACCGAACTGCGGCTCATGATGGAGACCCGCTTTTTTTCGATTCAATATGACCTCTCAGGTTCTTAGGGCCCCCAAGAATTTGGGACCGACATCATCTGATGGTCAGCCAGTGAAACTTCCCTTTTTCATCAACCTCTCCGCGAACGACTCGATTACCGGGCGCTTCGCGAGGATCTTCCGCCACCTCTCGGGGATCCCGTCTTCGCCGCAAAAAGCCCCCCGCGAGCTGCGCATACACGGCGCCCGTCGTATCTGCATCATCCCCAAGTTCACTGCCATGAGCCACCCCTGCTCGAAAGAACTGCTGCTGTAAAAGGCCCAGAGGGGGGCTTCGAGGGAGCGTACGACCTACCCCGACCCCTTGATCTCGGGAGGTTGCCGGCGCTTGAACGATCCCATGGCGATCTCGTCGATCTCCGGCAGAGCGGTTCTTCCCTCCATCCCCCAGCCCCGGGATGAGAGCGCTCGGAGAGCAGATCCTTGTCGATTAGCGTGAAAGCAACGGAGGCAGCGATCGACTGATCGCTCAAGATGCGGTCGACCAGGGAGTCATGCTCCGCCTGGACCTCGACGAGATGGCCGATCTGATCGAGCACCCCTG
>CAZEOY010000193.1:0-6572 GCA_964513835.1 uncultured Syntrophobacteraceae bacterium | reverse complement strand
TGCGGACCCTGGTGCCCCTCGACAGGGAGACCGTGCTGGCGTCGGTGCGCAAGACCGGCCGCCTGGTGGTGCTCCACGAGGCAACCCGCACAGGAGGCTTTGCCGGAGAGGTTGCGGCGGTCGTCATGGAGGAGGCTTTTTCGAGCCTCAAGGCTCCCCTGAGGCGGGTCACGGGCCCGGACATCCCGGTCCCCGTCAGTCCGCCCCTCGAGCGTTTCTACATTCCCGACGAGGAGAAGCTCATCGCCGCCATCCGGGAGATCGTGTGACCGTGGTGCCGCGCGAGCTGGGGTGCTGAATACGACAGCGAGATTTTCTGTCAGTGCGCAGGTTTGCAGTTGTTCCCTCAGGGAGAGGGTGAGGGTGAGAGAAGATCGGCTCTGCCCCCCCTCACCCCCCCTCTCCCCCGTGTCGGGGGAGAGGGGGGGTCCGAGCCTCGTTGTTGTATGTCATTCAGGATATGCTGTGTGGTCCGGTGTCGGCACCGCCCTTATTCCAGCAATTGGAATCCTTTATTTTCGTGAAGCGGCAACCGTTCTCAAATTCACCAGCATCTTGTTAATCTCGTCGGTGTCGCAGACCTCAATCTCAGTGGGGCAAAACAATGAACAACCGGCATAACGTATTGGGGCTGCGATGAGATAGACTCGGATAACGGTTAATCCTGATCAGATCGGTGGGGTGCCATGTTTGCGCGGCCTACGGATCCCGGTGATTTCGGGCTCCGACAGGGAATGCCTGCATGGGGCGGGGGGATTTCAGCCTGTGTGAATTCGCGATTGCCAATGAGCCGGAAAGCCTTTATATGTCCATCTTCCAGCCCATGCCACCGCCAATGGAACCGATGAACGAGGAGCCTCCCGTTGAAATGCCCTAAATGCGAAAAAGAAGTCACTCTGGTACGGACCTGACGCCAGGTTTTCTGGCGCTGCCGTGACTGCGGCGCTCGCTACCCCTTGAGCGAATTCCGGGAAGCCCTGACACCGGACATCGAAGAGGAGCTCCTTTCCTGCAGGGTGGACCGTCTCTGAGGGGGTGTCTAAACAGTGGCTCCTTGATTGTCACCCCCGCGAAGGCAAGGGTCCGGAACCCTTATCAAACCCGGATTCCCGCCATCGCGGGAATGACGAATTGGCAAAACTGAGGCCTTTTTGGACACGTTCTGAGAGCGTGTTGGGAATTCCTCGCCGGCCACTCTGGTAAGGGCAGCGGCCAATGTTGTTGAATTAAGAGTTACTGAGAGGTTTTTGGGCGGGCATGAAGCCAGCCCCTGCATCGGCATCGCGATACGTTCTCGCAGGGGTCCGGGTTGATCCCCGCCCGAGTGTATCCCTGCGAATTCCCCAGCATTCACTCAGAGCCAGCCCGGGAGCAGGATGGCCGGTTTCACACTTCATACCAGCAACAGGCTGGAAATACTGGCGGAGAGCTTGATCGAATTGCTGGGTCAGCCTTCGCCATCACCTTTCCACAAGCAGACCGTCCTCGTTCAAAGCAAGGGCATGGAACGGTGGATCTCCATGCAGGTGGCGGCCAGGTTGGGCGTCTGCGCCAACGTGGAATTCCCCTTCCCCAACGCCTTCATCCACCGCATCTTCTCCTTGCTCGCTGACGAGCAGGCCCCCCTCTGGGCAGCGGACCGGGAGGTCATGGCCTGGAAGATCACGGGGCTTCTGCCCGGCTGTACGGGAAGGCCCGGATTCGGAGTCATCGAGCAGTACCTCAACCGGGACGGGAGCCAGCTCAGGCGTTTTCAGCTCTCCTGCCGCATCGCCATGCTCTACGACCAGTATCTCGTCTTCCGCCCGCAGATGATCCTGGGATGGGAGAACGGTCAGGAGGATCACTGGCAGGCGCAGCTCTGGCGGGAGCTGACCCGAGGGGAAACGGTCCACCATGCCGCACGACTGAAGGAGACTTTTCACGCCGCCTGCGCCGACCCCCGATTTCGCATGGATTTTTCAAAGATCCCCGACCGGCTGGCGGTATTCGGAATCTCCACCCTGCCGCCGTTCCACATGGAGGTCCTCGCCGACCTGGCCCGGTTTGTAACCATCGATTTCTTCCTGCTGAATCCCTGCCGGGAATACTGGGCGGACATCCGGTCCGAGAGAGAAATGGGGCGCCTGGCCAGGAGATGCGGTGAGCGACCCTCGAACCTTCAGGAGTTCCACCTGGAAGAGGGGCATCCGTTGCTGGCCTCCCTCGGCAGACTGGGCAGGGATTTTTTCGACCTGGCCCGGAAGTTCGCTTCCGAAGAGATCGATTCCTTCGCCGCCCCGGGGCGGGACAGCCTGCTCCACTGCCTGCAGACGGATATCCTCGAGCTGCCGGACCGCGGACCGGGAGAGCTTTTGATGGTCCCGACCGGGGACCGCTCCATCGCCATTCATTCGTGCCACAGCCCCATGCGCGAAATCGAGGTTCTCCACGATCACCTGCTGGCCCTGTTCGAGTCGGATCCCACACTCGAGCCGCGGGACATACTGGTAATGACCCCGGACATCCACCTCTACGCTCCCGTGATCCAGGCCGTCTTTGAAACACCCGAGGATCCGGAAACGAGAATCCCTTTCACCATCGCCGACCGGACCCTCAGGCGCCAGAGCCGCGTGACGGATGCCTTCCTCAGCATCTTGGAACTTCCGGGCAGCCGGTTCACCGCCGGCCAGGTTCTTGCGGTTCTCGACCAGGACCCCGTCCGAAAACGATTCGGGCTTTCGCCGACGGACCTGGATCTCGTGAGACAATGGGTGCAGGATACGCGCATTCGCTGGGGCGCGGACGCTCTTCACCGCACCCGGCATGGAGTGAAGGCCACACATGAAAACACCTGGAGAGCCGGTGTCGAGCGACTGCTGCTCGGGTACGCCATGACCGGAGGCGGCCAAACCCTGTTCCGGGGTATCCTCCCCTACGATCCTCTCGAGGGAAGCGAGACCGTCACCCTCGGGGGCTTTCTGGAATTCCTGCACCGGCTCTTTGACTTCGCGGAGCGAATGGCGCACCCCATGATGCTCTCCCAATGGGCTCACGTGCTGGTGGAGCTCCTGGATCACACCATTGAGCCGGAACCCGCCACCGAACGGGAGATCCTCGGCATACGCAGGCTGCTGCGCGGTTTCGCGACCCTGGAGGAATCGTCGGAAAACCATGAGCCTGTGGGCATTGAGGTGATCCGCTCGGTCCTCAGGGATGCCTTTGAATCGGAGGGTTCAGCCGCCGGATTTCTCTCCGGCGGCGTGACGTTCTGCGCGATGCTCCCCATGCGCTCCATCCCGTTTCGAGTCATCTGGCTCGTGGGCATGAACGACGACGCCTTTCCGAGGCGGGAGCGCATCCTCGGCTTCGACCTCATGCGGGCGTCCCCCTGGAAAGGAGACCGGTCCCAGCGGAGCGACGACCGATACCTCTTCCTGGAGGCCCTGTTGTCGGCGCGTGATCGCTTCATCGTCAGCTACGTCGGGCAGAGCCTCCGCGACAACAGCCCCATCCCGCCTTCGGTGCTGGTCAGCGAATTGCTGGACGTCGTCGCCAAAGGCTTCACGCATCCGGACGGCGGCATGCCGGACGTCCTGGTCACCCGCCATCCGCTTCAACCGTTCAGCCCCCGCCAGTTTTCAGGCAAAGGTGACGCCGAGTGCTTCAGTTATTCCCGCGCAACCTGCGAGGCCGCCGCAGCCCTTCGCAGCGAGCGGGCGAACCCCGAGCCGAAGTTTCCCGGCGTACTCCCCGAGCCGGAGCCGGAATGGCGGGAGGTCTCCGTGGACCAGCTGGTGCGGTTCTTCGCCAATCCCTCCCGATACCTTCTGGAGAAACGGCTGAAGGTGAAGCTGGCGTCCCCGGAAGAAGTCCCCGAGGACCTGGAGACCTTCACGCTGGCGGGTCTGGATCGTTACCGGCTGAGTGTTTCCCTGCTCAACCGAAAGACGACCGGCGGGGGACAGCCTGTGGATCTCGCCTCCTCGGTCAGGGCTGCGGGTGAGCTGCCCCACGGAACGGTCGGGATGTGTGCGTTCGATCAAGTGGACCGTCATGTCAATGCGTTCTACGAACGAATCGCCCCCCGCCTGTCGGAGGGGGTGCTGCCGCCCGTGGACGTCGCCCTGGAACTGGGACCATTCCGGCTCAGCGGCCGCATCGACCGCCGGACCTCCGCAGGCCTCATTCATTACCGTCCCGGCCGCATTCGCGCCAGGGACCGCCTGGAATTGTGGATTCAGCATCTCATGGCCCACCTTTCGCCGGAAGGACCGCCGGCGGCCAGCCTGATTCTCGGTTTGCAGACCACGCTGCAGTACGGCCGCGTACCGGATCCCGATTCGGTCCTTGGCGGCCTTCTGGACCTCTACTGGCAGGGATTGACGACGCCCCTGCCCTTCTTTCCGGAGAGCTCCCTGGCCTTCGCCGCAGCGATCCTGCAACAGGGCAAGACGGACCGGGACGGGCTCAAGTCGGCTCGCACCGAGTGGGCCCCCAACGCCACCCTGGGGTTGCCTCGCGAAGGAGAAGATCCCCACATGGAGCTCTGCTTCAGAAACCGGGACCCCTTTGCGTTTCCCTTCCAGGAGACCGCCCTGGCCGTATTCGGGCGGCTGCTCTCCCATGAGCAGAAGTTGGACTGATCTCACGATGGAACCTTTTGACCTCGCATCGTGCCCCCTGGACGGCACCCACCTCATCGAGGCCAGCGCCGGAACCGGGAAGACCTTCACCATCGCCGGCCTCTATCTGCGCTTCATCGTTGAACGGCGCCTGACGCCCGATCAGATTCTCGTGGTGACTTTCACCGAGGCGGCCACCAAGGAGCTCCGCGAGCGGATCCGCAGAAGGCTCCAGGAGGCGGTGGATTCCCTGCTCGGGATAAGGGCCGCTGACGAACAGCTGTCGGCGCTGCTCCGGAACGGCATTCCCGAGGAAGAGGCTCTTTCCGCCGCCACCGACGCCCTGCGCAATGCCGACGAGGCGGCCATCTATACGATCCACGGCTTCTGTCAGCGGATCCTCTCCGAAAACGCATTCGAATCGGGATGCCTTTTCGACACCGAGCTCATCACGACCCAGGACGACCTCAGGCAGGAAGTCATCCAGGACTTCTGGCGCCTGCGCTTCTACGACGCATCCTCCCGTCTGGTCCATTACCTGCTCTTCAGAAACCTCAACCCCCAGTCCCTCCTGGATCTCACCGCCGATGCCATGCGCCAATACGGAGTGCGCGTGATCCCCGAGGTCTCCTCGTCGGTCGAATCAGAGCTCATCGAAACCCTTGGGGCATTGGCCGATGCCGTCACGGACCTCGCTTCCTCCTGGCCTGCGGCCCGCCCGGAGATCGCATCCATACTCCTCGATCCCGCCCTGAACGCCCGAAGCTATGGAAACACGAGGAACAAGGAGGGTGACACGGGACTGTCTCCGAGAGAGGCCAAGGTGGAGGCCATCCTCCAGGCCATGGACCTCTACCTGGCGGCGCAAAATCCCGAATGCCCCCTCCCCCTCCCCAGGGAGCTCCACCTGCTGACCATCGACAAGATCGCCGCCTCCGTCAAGAAAGGCGGCTCCGTCGCCGACCATGACCTTTTCCGTCGATGCCAGGACGTCGAGAACCTTGCTGCGGCCGCGGAGGCCGTCGGCAGCAGCTGGCTCGTGCTTCTGAAGCGTGAAGTCATCGACACGATGCACAGGGAGCTCCCCCGCCGCAAGCGCGAGCAAAACATCCAGCACTTCGACGATCTCCTGCTCAATCTCAAGGAAGGCCTGGAGCGAACCGGGGGTGATGCGCTGGGCGCTCGGGTCCGGGAGAGGTTTCACGCGGCTCTCATCGACGAATTCCAAGACACGGATGCCATCCAGTACGCCATTTTCCAGAACCTGTTCGGAGACGCCGGCAAGTCGCTCTTCCTCATCGGGGACCCCAAGCAGGCCATCTATGCCTTCCGCGGAGCGGATGTCTTCGCCTACATGGAAGCCTCGAGGCGCGCGGAGCACCGGTTCACCCTGCCCACCAACTGGAGGTCCGAGCCGGACCTGATCCAGGCGGTGAACACCCTGTTTTCATCTCATCCCCAACCTTTCGTCTTCCCTGAAATCGGCTTCCAACCCGCACGGGCTCCCGAGGGAAAGCCGAGCGCCCCGCTCGTTTTGGACGGAAAGCGGATGCCGCCCCTTCAGCTGTGGTTCCTCGAGCGGAACCGGCTGCCGGACACTCCGAAGATCATCAATAAGGGAGATGCCACGGAATGGCTCCTGCGGGCGGTGGCATCTCAAGCTTCGGACCTTCTGTGCTCCTCGGCCAAAGGCCAGGCCCACCTCGGCTCCGAGCCCCTCCAGGAAAGCGACCTCGCCGTCCTGGTCCGTACCAATCGGCAGGCCCGTCTCATGCAGCGCGCCCTGTGGGACCTTTCCATTCCCAGCGTCCTCTACAGCACGGACGATGTTTTCGATTCCCCTGAGGCAGGCGAGCTCGAATGCGTGCTCACGGCCATGGTGGAAAGCCAGCGCGAGGGATTGTTGCGGGGAGCCCTGCTGACGGACATCATGGGGGGGGACGGCACGCTTCTGGCCCGGACTCTGAC
>CAZEOY010000192.1:756-6587 GCA_964513835.1 uncultured Syntrophobacteraceae bacterium | reverse complement strand
GCTTGACATTCAGGGTCATCTTTTTCATAAGTACTATCTTTCCTTTCCATTTGGGGGCGAAGAGCGTCAAGAACAAGAATTCGAGCATGTGCTCATGGGTGGCGTACGAATTGGCCAGACTCATACGCACTCCCCCACATTCGGCCAGAGGGTCTCTCAACTTTAGGAATCCTGATGCATCAATGTCTGGGCATATATGCGAGTCGACGAGTGCTGACCATGCTGGGGCTGGGGTTTGCCTCGGGGCTGCCGCTGGCCCTGACGGGGACGACGCTTCAGGCCTGGATGGCCAGCGAGCAGGTGGATCTGCGGGTCATCGGGATCTTTTCGCTGGTGGGGCTGCCTTACACGCTGAAAGTCCTGTGGGCCCCCCTCATGGACCGATTCAGCATGCCGTGGCTTGGACGCAGGCGCGGGTGGATCCTTCTGGCACAGTTGCTTCTGGGGGCATTCATCCTGGCCATGGGGATCGTGTCTCCTGCGAAGACACCCTGGCTCGTGGCGATCCTCGCCCTGGCGGTCGCCTATCTCAGCGCCAGCCAGGACATCGTGGTGGACGCTTACCGGGCGGATGTGCTCGAACGATCGGAGCTCGGTGCCGGCGCGGCCACAACGGTGGTGGGTTACCGGGTGGCCCTCCTGGTATCGGGAGCCCTGGCCCTGATCCTTTCGGATCACCTGCCGTGGCGAAGCGTCTATGTCCTCATGGGTCTGCTCATGACGGTGTGCGTCGCATTCACTCTGACCGCTCCGGAACCCCGGGAGAAGATCGAGCCGCCAAGATCCCTGCAGGAAGCCGTGATCCAGCCCCTCACCTCCTACTTCCGGCGGGACGGCGCCGTGGCAATGCTGGTCTTCATCATGGTCTACAAGCTGGGGGATGCTCTCGCCGGAGCCATGACGACCCCGTTCTTGCTGGAGCTTGGGTTCACCCGGACCGACGTGGGGACGGTGAACAAGGCCTTCGGACTCCTCAGCACCATTGTGGGAACACTGGCAGGAGGGGCCGTTATCGCTCACATCGGAGTGAACCGGTCGCTCTGGATCTTTGGCTTCCTGCAGGCCGTCTCCAATCTCTCCTTCACGCTGCTGGCTGTCGTGGGAAAGCACTACCCGCTGATGGTGACCTCCATCGGTGTGGAGAATCTATGCGGAGGCATGGGCAACGCCGCCTTCATCGCCTTCATGATGAGCCTTTGCGACAAGCGCTTCACGGCCACTCAGTATGCGCTGCTCACCAGCTTCATGGCGGTCACCCGGATCCTGGCCGGAGTGCCCACCGGCTTCATGGTGCATGAAATGGGCTGGGCGATGTTCTATGCGGTGACGGTTGGCGGAGCAGTGCCTGGAATATTGCTTCTGCCCCGCTTCGCTCCCTGGCAGCAGACCGTTTCAGCGCAAGATCCTGTCGGCTCGCGTTCTTAATCCCTCGAACCCAGCAGGTGCTGATTCCCCACGCGCACTCGACGAAGCCCGGCTTTCCGGGCAGCTTCCAGGCATTCTTCGGCCTGGCGGCAGGAGGTCGTCGGGAAGTCCTCGAGACAGAACTCAGGGGCAAAGGCCAGAAGTGTGTAGGGGATATCCGGATTGAGGGACGCGATGAAGGAGGAGATGGCAGAAACCTCTTCGGCCTCAACATAGCCCGGAACCATGAGGGTACTGGCAACCAGGAGCGGCGGTTCGGGACGCAGGGGGACCCATTGGGCCAGGGCTGCAAAGTTCTCGAAAACCAGCTGGTTGTCGGAGCCGCACAGGGCTCGATGGATATTTGGATTCCAGGCCTTGAGATCGATTTTGACACACCCTCCGGTCTCGAGGGACAGTCTGGCCATATGCTTGAGGAGATCCGGATGCATGCTTCCGTTGGTCTCCCAGCAGATGCGGAGCAATTGCCCCGGCCTCTCCCTGAGCATTTTCTCGGATGCAGCCAGGGCATAAGGCAGCTGAGGAGTCGGATCGCCTCCAAAGTAACACACGCAGCTGGTTCTTGAATTGACCGCCCCGACGAGGCTGTCCAGGCTGTGCCAGTTTGTCGGAGTGAGATGGGCTTTCCTGAACGACCAGTTCTGACAAAAGAGGCAGTTGAAGTTGCAGGCCTCAAAATAGACGGCAAGGTTCAAATAGCCGACCTCGGTCCCCGCATCGTGGGCATATTGAGGAAAGCCGCTGCCGGTTCCCGCTGCACAGACCCAGTCCGCCACACAATTGGTGGGGATCGGATCGAAATAGTGCGAGAGCCTGGCCCTGACGTGCCCATCGACGTGAAAGCTGTCGGGGTGCCCGTTCCGAATGCCGCAATATCCCACTTCAGTCATCCCGGCGTAGCACTGGTGCAGGCAAATGGTGCATTGAGCTCCAGTCAGTGTTCTCGGGGGTATGGGGGGAAGGTCGAAAACCTGACGCGATTCATGATGGACCGCCTCGCAATACCTGCGGCTTTCACTCCAGCGATGACGAATGCACTCCGGGCATACCCCGACGCTGCTTCCCATCTCTGCATAATGACTCCCGCAAACTGGGCATATCAGGTGATTCGATCGAGAGCTCATCCGGCTGATGTTCTCCGTGTTAACATATTCTCGGAAGCGGTTCGCCGCGCAGCATATCGATGAGACGGAGTCCTCCAATGCGTGTCTTAAGGAAAACCCGGCCCGGCTCCTCATCAACCACCGAGCCGATCTGACATGCTTTTCGGCCCAGAGGATTTCGACGCATGACCGCAAGCGTTTCGTTCGCCTCTGACTGGGGCAAAATGGCAAGGACTTTGCCCTCATTCGCAATGTAGAGGGGATCCAGACCCAATATCTCGCAGGCCCCCGCCACATCGTCGGCCACCGGGATGGCCTCTTCGTGAAGCTGGATTCCCACGTGGGACTGCTGAGCGATTTCGTTCAGGGTTGTAGCCACGCCGCCGCGAGTGGGATCACGAAGAACATGAATATCCGGGCTGGACTGCAGCATTTCCCCGATCAGTCCATTCAAGGCCGCGGAGTCGCTCAGAATCTCGTTTTCGAAGGACAGGCCCTCACGTTTGCAGAGGACGGCCATGCCGTGATCCCCGATGGTGCCGTTCACCAGGATGGCGTCACCGGGTCGGGCATACTGGCCCCCTATTCTTAAACCCGGTGGGACCACACCCACCCCCGCCGTGTTGATAAAGAGCTTGTCAGCCTTGCCGCGGGGGACCACCTTGGTATCGCCGGCCACAATCAGGACTCCGGCGGCCCGGGCCGCTTCACCCATGGAAGTTACGATCTGTTCGAGCAGGCCGAGGGGGAGCCCCTCTTCGAGAATGAAACCGGCCGTCAAATAGAGCGGACGAGCTCCGCGCATGGCGAGGTCATTCACCGTCCCGTGGATGGCCAGGCTTCCGATGTCCCCACCGGGGAACACGACGGGGTCCACGACATAGGAGTCCGTAGTCATGGCTATGCTGCCGGCCTCCATTTGAAGGAGGGCGCTGTCATTGAGCTCCAGTAGATAATCATTGGCGAAGGCATCCACGAAAAGCTCTTTCACGAGCTCGTGCATGGCGCGGCCCCCGCTGCCCTGGTCCAGCTGAATGGTTTTGGCCATATTTCTTTCTTTCACGCTGGTCGGTGATAGCGATAAAAGGCTCCGCAGGTGCCTTCACTGGACACCATGCAAGGCCCCTTGGGATTCTCCGGATTGCACACCTTTCTGAAAAGTGCACACTCGACAGGCGTGATCACACCGCGCAGCACCTCTCCGCATTTGCACCCGGGGTGCTCCTGAACCTGAATGACCGGCATGGAGAATCGCTGGACGGCGTCATAGGTCGCCCACGCGTCGCGCACGCGCAATCCGCTCAGGGGAATTGTCCCCAGCCCGCGCCAGGTGGTGTCCGTCGGTTCGAAGATCTCGTCCATAAGAGCCCGGGCCACCGGATTGCCTTCCCAGTTGACGGCTCTCAGGTATTGATTCTGGACGATGGATTGCCCGTGGCTCACCTGGTCCACGAGCATTCCTATTCCCTGCAGGACGTCGAGGGGCTCAAATCCCGTCACGACGCAGGGGACTCGATAGCGTTCCGCCACTTCTTCGTAGGAAGAGGCTCCGATGATCGTGCTCACGTGTCCGGGACACAGGAATCCATCCAGATGGAGATCCCCCGAATCCAGAAGGGCGCGCATCGCCGGAGGGAGCAGCTTGTGGGCGGAGAATACCGAAAAATTGGTCAGTCCTTCTTTTGACGCCTGCTTGACTGCTGCGGCGATGGTCGGCGCCGTCGTCTCGAAACCGATGCCCAGGAACACCGCAAGACGCGCGGGGTTGTCGCGGGCGATCTGCAATGCGTCAAATGTGGAGTAGACAATGCGAACGTCAGCGCCTCCGGCGCGCTCCTTCTGGAGCGAGGATTCGGATCCGGGCACCCGGATGAGGTCCCCGAAGGTGGTGATGATTACATCGGGCTGCTGCGAGAGCCAGATAGCACGGTCGATGTCCTCGTTGGCCGTTACGCAGACGGGGCACCCCGGCCCGCTGATGAGCTGGATCCAAGGTGGCAGAAGCTGCCTCAATCCGGCGCGGAATATCGCTACCGTGTGGGTGCCGCAGATCTCCATGAATCGCATGGGGCGAACGGGCGCCTCCCGTTTCTGCAGGGATTGGATGAGCGCCTGCGCCAGCTGGGGGTCCCGGTATTCGTCGAGGTATTTCAATAGATGCTCCAGGGCTCTTGGTTATGGACATTCTTTTGGGGATCAATAATCAGGTGGTCCCGGCAGGAGCCGCGCCTTGAAGCCGCTGCCCGCCGATGATGGCCTGACCGAGAGCAATGCATGCGTCGTTGGCTGGAAGCTGTGTGTGGATGTAAACTTCCAGCCCCTTCCGCCGAAGCTTCTCCTCGAGGTGAAAGCTCAAGTAGGCGTTCTGGAAGACTCCGCCGCTCAAGGCCACCCGGTTCAGTCCGGTTTCCATCGCAAGCCGCTGCGTCGCTCCTGCCAGCAGGTTCACCAGGCCGTTGTGGAAGCGAGCGGCAATGACCGCGGGAGCAATCCCGCCTCTGGCATCTCCAATCACCTGGCGAACCATGGGGAAGGGATCGAGGATCCCAAGGTCGTCTTCCTTGTAAAGTTCCGAAAGATAGGAACCGGTCTCCTCCTGAAGGATGGCTTGCTCCAGTTCGATGGCGGCCTGGCCTTCATAGGTGACTCTCTCTCGGCTTCGAAGGCCGGCCAGAGCCGATACGGCGTCGAACAACCGCCCGCAGGATGAAGTGAGAGGTGTGTTGAGCCCTCTTTGAATCATCTGCAGGAGGATTTTGAGTCTATTCCTCGGAATGGTGTGGAAAAATTCGGGAAACAGCGACTCGGGGTCCTCTGGGGCCATGCTCCAAAGGTAGCTCACTGCCATTCGCCAGGGTTCACGAATGGCCTGGGCACCTCCGGGCATAGGCACATGGCGGAAACGGGCCAGCCGCCGAAATTCGAAACCGTCCACTCGCAGGATTTCCCCTCCCCAGATGGTGCCGTCGGGTCCATATCCGGTCCCATCCATGGCCAGGCCGAGCACAGGGCCGCTCACATGATTTTCCGCCATGACGGCAGCAATGTGCGCGTGATGGTGCTGTACGGCCAGCCGCGGGATTCCTTCCTGACGGACCGCCCACTGGGTATTCAGGTAATCCGGGTGCATATCGTGGACGATACAGCGCGGCGTGATCTCCATAATCCGCTGGATGTGGGAGATCGTGTGCTCAAAGGACTTAAGGGTCTCCAGGTTCTCGAGGTCCCCAACGTGCTGGCTCACGAACGCCTCACGGCGTCGCGTGAGACAGACGGTGTTCTTGAGCTCGGCCCCCACGGCAA
>CAZEOY010000192.1:0-746 GCA_964513835.1 uncultured Syntrophobacteraceae bacterium | reverse complement strand
CAAGAACCGGGGGGATCTCGTCCATGAGGAAAATCGGAACGGGCACGTATCCACGAGCCCTGCGCAAAGGGCGGGAATGGCCGGCAAGTATCCGAAACACCGAATCGTCGCAGCGAACGTGGATGGATCGGTCGTGAAGCAGCAGGATATCGGCGATATTGCGAAGCCGCTCCCTGGCAAGATCGTTTTCTGTGACGATGGGCTCATCGCTCTGATTGCCGCTCGTCATGACCAGGGCCGAATAGGTGCTCCCTTCGAAGAGCAGGTGATGAAGCGGTGTGTAAGGGAGAAAAGCGCCGAGGTTGCGATTGTACGGTGCAACGCTGGGCGCAATGGGCAGTTCGGCACTGGCGGATATCTTCTTGAGGATGACGATGGGCCGCTCGACGCTCCTGAGCAGCCGCTCTTCAGTCTCGCTGACCTCGCAGGAACGGCGGATCGCCTCGATGTCGCGAAACATTACGGCAAAAGGCTTCTCCTCGCGGATCTTTCGGCTTCTCAAACGCGCGACAGCTTTTTCACTCGTTGCGAGAACGGCGAGATGGAAGCCTCCAAGGCCTTTGATGGCAGCAATGGCGCCGGTCTCCAGAAGGGAAACGGCCTCCTTCAATGCATCATCACGGGAGGCGAGGCATGTACCGTCCGGCGCCTCCAGCCAGAGCTGCGGTCCACAGGTCCAGCAACCATTGGGCTGGGCGTGGAACCGCCGGTTGGCAGGATCCTCGTACTCTTCCAGGCATTGCGGG
>CAZEOY010000191.1:2643-6608 GCA_964513835.1 uncultured Syntrophobacteraceae bacterium | reverse complement strand
CCCCTGCGGAGATCACGGTCGCCGAAATCGTGTCGCTGCTCGAAGGGGGGGTCAAGCTCACCGACTGCACGGAAAGCCCGGAGCTGTGCGAACGGTCCGCCACCTGCCCGACTCGTCTCCTCTGGAAGGAGGCCACGGAGGCGATGGTCGAAAAGCTGAGGGCGACCACCCTCGCCGATCTTCTGGAGCCAGGTGGCCTCGAGCAGGGAACGCCGTGCGCGGCCCCTGAACGGACCAACAGCGACAAAGGCGGGTGAGGCGAAGTCGGGCTCTGTCCCGCTTGATTTTCCGGTCCGTTCTTCGTGATCCGAATCGTTGCCTGACTCAAACCCATGGCCAAACAATCTGGGGAGGGTCCCGTGATGTACCACAAGGTGTCCGTATGCATCGCCGTTATTGTCTTCGCCCTCGGTCTCTCCCACAGGGTCTCGACATGGTTCAGGACCTCCATTGGCGAAAGCGCCGCTCGAATTCCCACCAGAACGAGGGTCGCCGCGGCGGTGCGGGGGGTGGGTGGGGCGTTCTTCAGCGCCCGGTTCCCGGTCATGGCGAAGGTCTTTCTCCTCGATGTCCTGCTTCAGCTGAGAACCCTGAGACAGGACCGCCTCCGGTGGGTGATGCACATGTGCCTGTCCGGGGCATTCCTCGCACTCCTGTTGATGCACGCGCTGGGCAGGTTCACGACGACGGCTGTCTTCCCCGATTATCAATCAACGCTCAACCCCTTTCTATTTCTCAGGAACCTGTTCGGGATTCTGGTGATCGTGGGTGTAGTCCTCGCCCTCTTCCGACGCTTCCTCCGCAGGGGAACTCGCCCCAGAAGCAATGCTGCAGACGTCTGCGCCCTGGGAATTCTCACCGTCATTTTTCTCACCGGAATTCTCCTGGAGGCAGTGAAGATCAGCTCCCTATCCGCCTTCGACGAAATGGTCGAGCAGTATACGGTGCAGGCGGATGCCGACGAAATCCAATCTCTGGAGGCCTATTGGGTGAGTGAGCTCGGTCTCGTGTCCACCCGCGTGCAAGGGCCCTTCGACCCGGATACGCTTTCTCGCGGCAAGTCCGCACACGAGCTTCAATGCATGCAGTGCCATTCCTCGCCGCGCTGGGCTTTCGCGAGCTATACCGCTTCCAGGCTGCTCAAGCCCTTCGCCGCCGGATTGGGTGATGCGTCCACCCGCAGCGTTCTCTGGGATCTGCACTTCTTTGCATCTCTCCTTGGCCTTGCCTACCTGCCCTTCAGCAAGATGTTTCACATCTTCGCCAGCCCCCTGAGTCTGCTCGCCAATGCGGTCATGGAGAAAGGCAAGTCCGAACCGGCCAACGTAGTGACCCGGCAGATCATGGAGCTGGACGCCTGCACCCACTGCGGCACCTGCACCGAACGGTGTGCGGTGGCGGTGGCCCTTGAAGAGATACCCAACGTGCATATCCTCCCCTCCGAGAAGATTGCGGCGATCAAGGCCTTTGTGGCGGGTAAGAAGCTGAGCGTTTCGCAAATCCGAACCCTCCAGCAGGGGATGCATCTTTGCACCAACTGCGGCAGGTGCACGGAGGTCTGTCCCGTCGGGATCAACCTGGCGGACTTGTGGGTCGATGTGAGAGAGGCCCTGCTGGAGAAATCCGTGCCCGAGTTTCTGCTGCTCTCCCCTTTTGCAGTGAGGCGGGGTTTGACCAGCGACAACCTGGACGAAGATCGGTACAAAAGACCTTTGGATCTGGCGATGCAGGCCATTCTCCAGGAAGGGGAGCCCGACCTGCTGAAAGACAGGACCATCTCTGTGGAGCCGGGCAACGCTCATTGGCTGGCCCGGCTGAACGGGTCGCTTCGTTCGAACAACTACTCCGAGTGCTTCCGCTGCATGACCTGTTCGAATTCCTGCCCGGTTGTGCGGAATTACCCCAATCCTGCGGAAGTCCTGGGACTGCTGCCGCACCAGATCATGCATGCCCTGGGACTCAATCTCCGGGAGCTCATCCTCAGCTCCAGGATGCTGTGGAGCTGCCTCGGCTGTTATCAATGCCAGGAAAACTGCCCGCAGTGTGTGCGCGTTGCGGATATTCTATTCGAGCTCAAGAACCTGGCCATCGCCAGGGCCCATGAGAGGTTTGCATCCGATGCGAAGGAGCGGCCATGAAAATTGCCTTGCTGCGCTGCTGCACAACCACTACAGCACTCAGGTACTTCGAGTCTTCGACCAACGCGGTCCTCTCGAAGCTCGGCGTTGAGTTCATCGATGTCAAGGAATTCAACTGCTGTGGATATCCTCTGAAGAATTACAACCTGAAGGCCTACCTTCATGCTTCGGCGAGGAACCTGGCGCTGGCCGAACAGCGCTCATTGGACCTGCTGACCATGTGCAACTGTTGCTACGGAAGCCTGAAGCGCGCGCAGCACCTGTTTTCCGAAGACACCGCCATGAAGGATGAGATACGCGAGAGCCTGAACCGGGAGGGTCTGGACTATGTGGGGCGGATAGAGGCCAAGCATTTCCTCCAGATCCTGCACGACACGATCGGAGTCGAAGCCATAGCAAAACAGGTGGTCAGGACTTTCAGAGGACTGAAGCTTGCAGTCCATTACGGCTGCCATATCCTGCGCCCGAAAGAGATCGTGCAGTTCGACAGTCCGTTTGCGCCGACGAAATTCGACAGGCTGGTGGAGCTTACAGGGGCTGAGAGCATCCCCTGGCCGACGAAGCTGGAGTGCTGTGGATCGCCCGTTATGGGGGTCAACGATCAGCTGTCGATTGATTTGACCGAAAGGAAGCTTTCCAACGCGAAAACGGCCGGTGCGGATGCCATCTGTGTCGCATGTCCCTACTGCGAGTACCAGTTCCAAAAGGTTCAGAAACGGGTGACCGCCGCGAGGGGCCCGTCCTGCGCACCTCCCTCGATTCTCTTTGCCCAGCTTCTCGGACTGAGCCTTGGAATCGACGAAGAACAGCTTGGTCTGCAGCCTGGGCAGATGCCTGCCACCTGGTTGAGCGCCGCCTGAGGCAGGGAAACACCCCCGGCGGGTATCAAGGGTTGGTTCGCTCCACTGCCCGCTTATGATCACCGCTTTCCAAGAGGAGATCTTGAGATGACCACCACCAAGTGCGTCGACCATTGCAGGAGTGGGGGATGGACCTATGCTGGGACTCAGTATGCAGGTTTTTGCTTCTGTGGCGACACCTATGACACCTTCGGGGAGTCACCCAATTGCACGGATCCCTGCAATGGAGCGAAGGACGAAAAATGCGGAGGTCCCTGGGCCAACAGCGTTTATAGGGTGAGATGACTGTCGTTTGGAAGGAAGTGTGGTTTCCAAAAGATCCGTGGGACCAGCCCGACCCTGGAAGTACTTGCAGGTTCCCTGCATTTCATGGTGGACAGGATGACAAGAGGCGCCGCCTTCCCCGGGCTGTCCGCTTTGAGGGTGCCTCGAATGCGGGTATCCGGGGAGCTCAGTGGCTGCCCCAAATCCCGGTATCGGAATGGAGCCGCAGCCTTCAAGCTTTCACTCATTCCATGGAATGCCCGGAAAAACTGTTCGCGGCAGTGACGACTGCGCAGAAGACGACCGCCGGCCGGTCGGGATAGATCCTCTCGAGCCTGGCTATAGCCTTGTGGGACAGATGGTCCTGTTCGAGGTCCTCTCCTCCGGATTACAGGTCAAGGATGGAAGCAACCTTGCTCTTCAATTCGTCGATCTCAATAGGCTTCACGCAGTACTGATCCGCTCCGAGAGCCAATGTCTTTTTGGCGGTCTCGAGTGTTGGATAGCCTGTGAGCATCATGGCGCGCATGGCCGGGTTGATCTTTTTGAGCTCCAAAAGAACATCAACGCCACTCATCTTTTTGAGTTTCATGTCGAGTATGGCGAGCTCTATGGGATGTGAGCGGGCGAACGCGATGGCATGCTCTTCATCGTCGAATGCCGCGACTTCGTGTCCCACGCGGCTGAGGACTTTCTGGATCAG
>CAZEOY010000191.1:0-2633 GCA_964513835.1 uncultured Syntrophobacteraceae bacterium | reverse complement strand
CCAGGTCGAGGTAGACCTCCGGCTCCACCTCGCGCATCGGGTTCATCATCGAGCACAAGAATGGTCGCCATAACGCCCCTCCGTCCCAAGGGTTCTTGTTTGTTCGCTCGTTGCACTCATTTTCCCGGTTGCTCGGTAGGCGGGAAAGTGCAATGCGAAGACCGTCCTATGCATCGATGAAGGGATTGGCGAAAGAGATGTCGACCTTTCCCCGGCCGCACATCCGGTGCAGCCATCGAAGCCGTCGGGGAATACCTGGCGGATTGGAAGCCCCATTTCACGCTTCAGGTATTCAATCAGAGGGTGATCCCCCTCGAAGGGGACGCGATGGAAGGACTGGGGTACACAGGCATGGGTGATCGAATTGGAAGTCTCTTTGAAGCCCATCTCCTCCCTCTTCGGGAAATCGACGATGGTGGGCTCTTCGCTCTTTGTGCAAGAGCAAAGGGCCGCAAGAAACGACATGCACGCGACGAAAGTCACCGATCTCAAGAATATCGCTGGTTCTTCTCGGCGTCTGATCATGCTCGGCTCCCGCATGTTCCCCGCTGGTCAATTCTTCCCCCGCACATCGTGGACACCCAGTCCGCCCGTTGAGAACTGCTCGACGATGATCTCGTAGAACTTTCTCTGCTGAGACGGTGAGAGCATCTCTCGCTCCTCGAGGATGTGCCCGATCACCTCGTTTTCGAGGTCCCACTGGTGATTGAGGATTTGCCGAGCTATGTCACGAATACGATCTCTGTCGGGTGGATCGGCAAAAAGCAGCTGTGCAAGCTCCGATCGCTCACGGCGCAGGTTTTCCCGGATCTGGGCGACCCTGGGCAGGAAGGTACGGCGGATTTCCTGGACCAGAGCTCGCTGCTCCTCCGTCAAATCCGGAATGAGATCCAGATACCCCGTGATCGCCGCCTTGCTGCCCCGCGAGCGCTTCAGGTGAAAGTAAACCGCAGCCAGTGAGACCGCCGCGAAGACGAGAGCCGAGATGAAACCCATTAAAAAGCTCCACAGGTCCATTTTGAAACCTCAAATGAAGATCGGTGAATCGGTGAATCGGTATGTCGGATAACCGCAGATGATGCGGGTGAACCGGTGAGCAGGCCTGCATCGTCTTCCACCACCTCACCGATGTTGTGCTCCAGCAATTCACCCGCTCTCCCATTGACCGATTCACCGTGTTTTTATAACTTGAGCCATCTCCTCCTGAGGGAGTTGTCGAGTATCACCCCCACGAGAAAAGCCGCCCCCATGTTCCACATGGCAAAGGCTGCCACGATGAGCATCACGTAAAAATCCGCTTTTTTGTCTCCAATGTCTTTGACGACCATGGCGAGCTCCGAGCCGGCGAAGAACAGGATGACGCCCAGAATCGAATTGGGGAAGATCTTGAAGATGATGGAGACGGAATCGCTGAAAAACAGGGCGATGAGGATGAGCATGCTTCCGAGAATGACGAGAGCGCCTCCCGTCCTGGCTCCAAAGCGAACATGCCCGGCCATTCCGCCAGCTCCGTGACACATGGGGATGCCGCCGAAAAGGGGCGAAACCAGGTTCATGATCCCTTGAGATACGGCGATCTTCTCCTCGGTGACCTATTCTGTCGGGGAAAAGCTGGTTGTTCTCCGCAACGATGGCAATCACCGCGTTGTCCAGGGTGAGGGGTATCTGAGGGATCGTGAAAAGCAAGGTGCCTGTAACGAGATCATTCAACGAAATCATGGGGATACTCAAAACGGGCAGCTTGAAGCCGATGTGAATTTTGGCCAGTTCGGACATGAATTCCGGGTTCATGACCACGGCGGACACAACCCCGATGCTGAGGAACACAAACATGGCGGGGATCTTGGGGTTGGTGAGCAGGATGTAAGTGATGACCAGGGCGCAGCCCGCAAGGACGGGAGCCGTCTTCATGCGGTTGATTCCATCGACCATGAAGGTGAGACCCAGGCCCAGCATCATGCCGCGCACGACCGGCTTGGTCGCAAGCCTGGCTATTGGTCTGATGATGCCCGTAAGACCCGCGAGCAGCCAGAAGAGCCCCGTGATGAGACCGGCGCCATAAACGGCTGCCGGACTGATGCCGCCTGCGATAGCCGCTGCGCCGATGGCTTTCATGGGCTGGATGGGGAGAGGCGTTCTGTAGTAGAGCCCCGAAACCATGAGCGTTATGCCGAACATGAAGAGAAGCCCGAGAGGGGGTATCTTCACGATGGTGATGTAGGCAACGACAAAAGGGATCAGGGTGCCGACGTCTCCAAATGCCCCGGCCCATTCCATCCGGTTGCAGAGATTCTTCGTCTTTACCTCGGCAACCCCCTTGTCAACCTTCTCAACCTTGTCAACTTTCGCACTCGTTTCCATGATGCCGATCCTCCTGGAAAGTCAAGCTTCACAATGGGCTCGGTGAGCCAGAATTCCTTCCACGGCAAATACACGCGGCATTCATCGAGAAAAAGGGCGTATGGTCCCGATTGCGGCCATGCCGATTACCGGGCGGGCAGGTCCATCAGCTTGAAATAGATGTCGCCCATGGAAAGTGGGGGGAAATCGCCGAATTCATCGAGGGTCCCCGTGGACGGCGACTGTGCCGAGTCGACCAGATCCATGAAATCCAGAGCAATTCGGGTTATCCG
>CAZEOY010000190.1:0-6610 GCA_964513835.1 uncultured Syntrophobacteraceae bacterium | reverse complement strand
GGCGTCCCTGATGCCGCCAAGCTCGTTTTCCACGCGACGGACCGCTTCCAGTCCCTCCCTGCGTGCCGCCGCCAAACGCTCCTTGACTTTGGCGGAATACTCGACGCGGTCACGAAAGACGTCCGTCTTGGCATGGTCCACATCAGGAAACCCTTCCACCAGCTGGAAGACGGGGCTGTCGGGCAAGGCCTTCTGAGCTGCGCGCAGGCGCTCGGTCAGAATGGCGCGTGTGGCGGTTTCGTCGGCCGGGGCGCCTTGGGCGTCCAGGCCGTAGGGGATGGCCCGTAGCGGTGCGACATCGAAGGGCAGCTGACCGCCGCCTTCGGCGAACAGGAGAACGGTGCTGTAGGGTCGAACGGCGTGGCGGACCCCAAGCTCGTAAAAGACATTGGCGTTGGCCGTGCTCAGGTCAGCCACAGCATATTCACAGAGAATCAACCGTTCGAACATGGGTTTATGGATGATGCCACCTGCCAGTTCCTCGTCGGCGCGCAAAGGCTCCAATCCAGCAGCCTCGATGGCTGGGGCGATGATCGTCCGGTAGACCGCGTCAAAGTCCACCATGAGCCCGCCAGAGAACGGCTTTTTACCGAATGGCATGAGCACAAAACATAGAGGTCTCACCGGGGGACTCCTTTCATGCGGGTTCCCTGCAGAAAAAGGGAAAGATTACGAGGAGGAAAAGCTCTCGTATGCAAAGGGTCTGGGGTCTCCATCCCATTCCAGTGCTTGATTTTATGGATATCGCCTTACGAGAAGAGCAGAAGAGGGATTTGCCGCCTCCTGTGGGCATGACGGCGAAAGAGTCCTTGCCGTCGAGGACGCTCCTGATCACGTCCTTCTGAAGCGTGATCAACCCCTCCAATCCAAAGACGGATTTGAGTATGTCCTGTGCCCGCTCGGTCATGGGGTGCTCATGAAAGCAGAGTTCAAATCACCAAAGTGCAGGATGGGGGCCGCATCTCACCCTCAATGCAGGAATGTCCATCTCTCTCGGTGTGAAGCCACGAGAGGATGGAAAACGTATCTCATCACACCAATCCGAAAAGCGCGGATGGCAACATGGCGTAGAATCGTTGTGCAGCGAGCAGGGATTCGATTTCAACGGATTCATTTCTCTGATGAGCCAGGACCTCGCCGCCTGCTACGCAGGCAAAGACCATATCTCCGGGCAGCTGAATCCCGGCACGATGTATGGCGGCCATTGCGGTCAGCATGGCTGCCGATCCGCCTTTCATGTCGGCAGATCCGCGCCCCGGAACACACCCGTTCACCAAATCACCACTGAAGGGAGACCAATCCCAGGCAAGCTCCCCGGTTGGGACCGTGTCGAGGTGCCCGCAGTACATAAGGCCAGGCCCCTTTCCTGTGCCCTGCAGGCGAACCACTACGTTGGCTCAGCCTGGGACAAAAGGCCGCAAAGTGGCTTCCAGCCCGTTCCTTTCTGCGTACCCAGCGATGAGCTCCGCGACCTGCAGCTCATTGCCCGGTGGATTGACGCTGTTCAAGCGCACGAGCTCTCGGGTCAGTTCGACGACGCTGAATTCCCGAAGGGCTGGCTCCATAAGCCCCGAACTTTCTCCATCTCCATTGCGAACCTCTCTCCAGGGTGGGAGCGGATGACGCGGAAAAATCCTCGCTCAACGGGGACCCCCGGAATCCACGGCTGTGAACGCCTCTCCTTTTGTAAGGACATAGAGGAAGAAATAAAAAAACCCGAGCTTCAGAGGCTCAGGTTTTCGTCACGAAGGAGCGACACCGCTCGTTGCGGCGTTGCCGACCAGCAAAGCTGCGATGAGCGTGTCCGAGGACCCTTATTTGTCATTTCGAACGCAGCGTAGCGGAGCGAGAAATTTCGGAAACTCGTGGGGTTACGATGAACGGGATTTCTCGCTGTCGCTCGAAATGACACTTCTCGAACAACCTCCTAGTTCTTCACCCGCGTCAAACGATCATTTTCCTCGACGATCTTCTTGCCGGTCTCATCGTCCACGGTCTGGCCCGGCTGAAGATTCAGGGACTTCATCACCTCAGGAAGCACCGCAACCTTGACCGTTCCGGAGACCATCACCGTATCGAGCTTCTGCACTACAGCACCGTATGGCATGTTTCCATCCTCCCACTGAACAATGTATCTTCTCCACTGCCCCTCTGCTTGCCAAATTACTATACCAGATCCATGGGGGCTCATCCAGCCCAAAGACTTGTCGGCGGAATCCCCGGGAAGAATGACTCGCGGCAGTAAGATCAGGCCTCGAACGACGGATGGGCGGGGAGATCGTCTGCGGGAACGCTTTCCAGGACGGGCAGAGCCAAATCCTTGTCGGACACGATAGGCTCTTTCAATGGCCAGGGGATGCTCAGGCCGGGGCAATCCCAGCGAATGCCTCGCTCCTGAGACGGTGAGTAATAGTCCGTACACTTGTAGAGGACGGTTGCTGTCTGGCTGAGGACACAGAACCCGTGGGCAAATCCCTTGGGAACAAACAGCTGGGTATAGTCATCGGATGAGAGAACCGCGGTGGTATAGCGTCCGAACAGGGGAGAATTCCTGCGAATATCGACGGCCACATCAAAGATGCGGCCGTTCAGGACCACGATCAGCTTGTCCTGGGCCTGTCCGAGCTGATAATGGAGTCCACGCAGAACGCCCTGACTTGAAAAGGAGACATTATCCTGCACGAAAGGGTGGGCCATGCACCATTCTGCGTAACGTTCCTGCTGATAAATCTCAAGAAAATGCCCTCTCCGATCATGGAACAGCCGGGGACGAATCAGAAGCACTTCAGGGAAATCTGTTGAAACAACCTCCATGGGACCTCCAAACCGGACGGATGACATCGTTCGAGCGGCCGCAGAGCTTCTCCGCGTTAAAACCTGTCCGACCGCATCTCCGGGTCGGGTGCGAGAAGGACCGGACCTTTCGCCGCGTGCGTGAACACCACCAACTCAGCGGCCTGGAGACCGAGTTGAAGGATGCTTCGCCTGGTGCGGACTTGACGCGCCAGGGACCATACCCGCCTCTAACCCCTTCCGTCAAGCGTCTATCCCAAATCCCTTTGACTCGCAGCAGACTTTTCGTTAGGGATGGCAGGAGCTGTATATTTTAACCGTCGACTGCGAGGAAGGGAGACCCCATGGAGACCATGGAAGGCGGTGTCGTCAATACCTGGAAAGACGCTTTGGAAGCAGCCTGGCGCGAGATTCCGCGCGCTTTCCGGAATGACCATTCTGTGCGGCACACCTTGTGTTGTCGGCTTTTTGGCCTGTTCAATGATGCCGGATATGTTGTGGTGGCCGACTATATGCCCCCGAGAATTCAAGATCGTGCAGTGGATCTGGTCGCTATGAACCGTGAGGGAGAGATCCTTTACGCGATTTGTCTGGAAACGGTGGTTTCACTGGCAGCCGTAAAGAGTCTCAGCAGCTTCGAGGCGAGACACAAGATCATCCTGACAACGGGATTGCTTGAAAAGAAGGTCAAGGAGAGCCGCTTTTTCCTGAAAGAGGGGATCGATCACATACACCTGAATGCTCCGGATCGGTTGGTCTAGATCATGGTCATTGGAGGTGTTTTCGTAGTTATATGAGGTGGTTCAAAGGGCTTTGCCTTCGCGGGAAGGCTGATTCGTGTGGAACGATGTCATGCTGCGTTCGCAGTACATGGAGGCGACCCTTTTGTGCATTTCGTAACAATATAAAATCAATAACAAATCGGCTTGACACGGTATCATGTGCGTGTCATAAAGAAACCGAACTGGAGTTCTGGCTGAAGTGTGAGGGGGGCAACGATGGATCTGAAAAGGGTTCTTGGCAGCTTCAGGGGAGCCTGGAAAGGAGGTGGCCGGCGTCGATACTGGGTAGTTTCCATGCATTTTGTTTCTCTTTTTTCCTCTTGAATCTCATTCCATACGAATCGCTCCGCTCCAAGCTGGTGTTTTATTCGTCTTCGGAACTCGATTGCATCGCTTGCACGGCTTATTATTACACGTTGCTTGGCAGTTCTTAGACCCGCTCTCATTGTATCCATTTAATGTAAAGCTTGATGAATGCAATCATTTGTCAACGGAGGTCTCTGTTGCACGTTTAGGGTTCCTATAGTGGGGCATATACGGTGAACAGGGGAGTCTAAAGCAATTCTTTACTTATTGACTCTAGGCGACGCTTTTAAAGGAGTGAAAGATGGCAGGTCCAGTCGACAAAGTTCCAGGAAAAGCGTGGGTGGTTACTTTCGCCGGTACAGCTGTCAACCTTTGTTTGGGAATTCTTTACGCTTGGAGCGTCTGGAAGGCCGCTCTGTTGTATAAGCCCGATCATCCTGCCGGCAGCGCCATGTCCGGCCTCAACGAAGGATGGGTGTATCTCACGGATGCCCAGGCCACTTGGGCCTACGCGATCTGCGGTGTCGTTTTCGCCTGCTTCATGATTCCGGGCGGCCGGATTCAGGATAAATACGGTCCCAAGGTGGGTGCAACGACGGGCGGTCTGCTTCTCGCGGCTGGATGCATCATTTCCGGCTTGATGAAGAGCTACACCGGCCTGGTGATCGGCTTCGGTATCCTGGGCGGTATGGGGATGGGCATCGGCTATGCCGCTCCCACGCCTGCGGCCGTGAAATGGTTCGGTCCCCACAAACGTGGTCTCATCGTGGGTCTGGTCGTCGGCGGCTACGGCGGTGCGGCGCTCTACATCTCGCCGCTGGCCAAATGGCTGATTGGGGCCTACGGGATCTCGGGAAGCTTCATCGCTCTGGGTGTCCTGTTCGCCGTCGTCGTCATCATCGCCGGACAGCTGCTGGCCTGGCCGGAGCCCGGCTATGTGCCACCAGCGCCGCCAACGCCTGTGAAGGTGGCGTCCGGAGCACCCATGAAAACCAGTCTCACCGCGGTGGACTGGGAAGCTCGCGACATGATGAAGACGGTGCAGTTCTACGCCCTGGTTTTCATGTTCATCGGCACCTCCCAGTCGGGGCTGCTGGTCATCGCCAACGCAACCCCCATGCTCAACAAGACGGCCGCAACCATCGCGTTCTTTGCAGCCAATGCCTGGTTGCTCGCCTCTTTCGGAGGCCTGGTGAATGCCAGCGGCCGTATCGGCACCGGGCTCTACTCGGATAAGATCGGCCGTGCCAATGCCTATGTGCTGAACGGCATTATTTCGGCCATCTGCCTCTTCCTGATGCCCAACATTATGGCATCCGGGAATGTCTTCCTGCTGTTCCTGGCTGTGGGTATCGCCTTCTGGCAGTATGGTGGCGGGCTATCCCTGATGCCGGCTTTCACCGCGGACTTCTTCGGTCCCAAGAACCTGGGATTCAACTACGGTCTGGTGTTCATGGGCTGGGGTATCGCATTCTTCGTTCCCCAGCTGGCCGGTTACATCAAGGATGCCACGGGCAGCCTGGATTACGCCTTCTATCTTTCGGGCATCATCCTGGTGGCCTCGACATTCGTGGCCTACGTGGTTAAGAGGCCCATGGCAACCACTGAGAGTGCTCAGGCCCGGCAGACAGCCTAGAAGGCTGGGCATGCTTTCGGGCATTGCTCAACGAACTTAGAGTGAGGGCGGAAAGTTTCTTTCCGCCCTTTTTGCATCTGTGATCCCGTGTGCTCGGTCTCCGTGGCTCCTGGACCTTCACCTCCCTGGATTCTTGACGCAGTCCCCTTTTAAGGTTTTATGCAAAGAAAAAGTACCTTGTGCCTTGACCTTGGAATTCGTGTCCATGTTTCAGCCCTTGCAAGTGGCAAAGAGAGGGTTGCAGATGCCTCTCCCCAGTGTGTTGCTCATCCGTCTCCAGGATGATGAGATTCAGCAGATCAATGCACTGCTTGAACAGTGCGAGTCCGAAGTCACCGCCTGGAAAGCCGAAAGCATCCAGGAAGCGGAGCCGATCCTTACGAGCGGCAACCTGCTCTTGATCGTCGTTCGGGTGGACGAGCAACGAAAAAGGCCGGACCAGGATCTGAAGCGCATCCGAAAGCTGGTGAAGTCTCGGACACCTGTGCTTCTCCTGGTCACAGCCGATTGCGCCATCAAAGTGAGGCAGGCCATGAAAGCCGGGGCTGACGAATACTGGATCCTCCCCATGGATTCCGATGCTTTTCCATCACGGTTTTATGTGCTCCTTGAGTGGGGCCAGTCGAGCCTCACGCAGGAATGGATGGGTCTTTCCGATCGGAGCCTTTGGCGCGTCATCATGGATGGCCTCAGGGAGAGGGGACGGGGTTTTCTGCAGCGGATCACCCGGATGCTGGGGCGCGAGCCGACGGTCATTTCAGATACGTTGGATTTGATCGGAGGGAAGTGGGAAAAGCTTCGTCGACTGGGCTTCGGCAGCTATGGGGAGGTTTGGCTGGTCAAGGAGCCTGAAAGCGGGGAACTGGCCGTTGCGAAGATTCCGCATTCTCAGAAGATGAACACGAAATTCCTCCGTGAGGCGGCCATCCTGAAGCGATTGAGCGATCACCCCAATGCGGTGCATCTCAAAGAGGTCGTTAAGCAGGATGAAAAAGTGATCCTCATCCAGGAGTATGTGGAGGGCAGCACACTTCAGGATCTTCTGGGGCAAGGAATGGAGGCGGCAGCCAAGGAAAGCTCGTTCCTGCAGTTG
>CAZEOY010000189.1:3512-6711 GCA_964513835.1 uncultured Syntrophobacteraceae bacterium | reverse complement strand
GACCTGGTTGCGGCCGACCTGGCCCAACTGACCGACACGAAATCCTGCGCGTCCTGCGGTGAAACGCTCCCTCTGAGCCCGCAGCGTTCAGCGGGTCCGACAGGCCCGGCAGGTCCCGCGAAGAAATAGCGGGCCAATGCAAAGTTCGGGAGGGCATTCGAATGGAATTGATTTTCCTGGGCACCGGCGCGGGGAATGGTGTGCCGGAGTTCTACTGCAACTGTAGGCTGTGCAAGGAAGCCAGGGAGGATCCTCGGTGCAGGCGAACTCGCTGTGCCGTTGTACTCTGCGGAGAGGGAAATCTTCTGTTCGACGCGCCACCTGAGCTCTCATCCCAGCTCATTCGCGAGCAGCTTGGTCGTATCGATTGCTTCTTCCTCACTCACGCTCATCATGATCATTGCGCCGCGCTCGGTGATCTCGAGATCTACGCCCGCTTCCATCGCAAAGACAGGCTGCCGTCGGTCATGAGCCCCGAAACGCTTGAAGAGCTCGAGAGCCGCCATGGCTCGGTGGAGGAATGGATGGACGTCACTTCCCTCCAGCCCGGTGAAACGCTGCAGAGGTTCGGGGTTTCCATCACCGCGGTGGAAGTCGCCCATTCGCGGGGTACCCTGGGTTACCTGCTCGGCACCGAGGCGGGGCGCACGGCCTATATACCCGACACGGGGCCCTTGCCCCATCGCGCGCGGGAGCTTCTGACCGGTATCGAAAACCTCATCCTGGATGCAACCTTCTGGGGAGAGAACTGGTATCCGGGCGAACATCTCGAGTTTGAGCAGACCGTTCGGACAGCACGGGAGCTCGATGTCGGAGTGCTCTACCTGACGCACCTTTCGATGCATTACGGCAAACCCGTAACGAGCCGGGAAATCGAGAGCGCCATCGAACCCTACGGGGGTACGGTCAGGCTCGCCTATGACGGGTTGCGCATTCCCCTCGGCTGAGGGTGCTCCAACCTGGAACGATCTGAAGACGCGCTTCCCGCAACAGCAGACCAAACGGATTTGCGAACAAGAAGAGAGCAAGAGGGATGAATCCACAAAGCACTCGCCAAGCCATCAACGAGATTCGGGGAACCAGCGTGGTGCCCGGGGTCTGCATCGTGTGTCCCTGGCATTGTCCGACCGAAGTCTTCGTGCGTGACAACAAGGTGGTCTATGTAAGAGGAAACGAAAACGCCCCGAACGGTACGACCCGGTGCGTCAAGGGGGTTTCGAGCATTCACCTGGCCAGGGACCCCGACCGGTTGCTCCATCCCATGAAGAAAGGCAAGAACGGCAGCTTCAAGATCATCGCCTGGGATGATGCCTTCTCCATCATTGCCGAAAAGCTCCAGGACATAAAAGAAAAATACGGTCCCGAAGCCGTGGCCTACCTGTGGCACCTCGATTCCAACGAGATGTTTTCCCAGCAGCTCTTTGTGCAGCTCTACGGGACGCCCAACTGGTCCGGCCATGGCGCCGCCTGTGACCAGAGCCGCCGGCTGGCCGGGCTGGCAACCTATGGGCACCCTCTTCCCACCAAGGACTACGAGAACAGCCGCTTCATCATGTTATGGGGTGAAGATCCGCTGGGTCCCAACCAGAGCCTGCATGAAAACCGCGAGCTCGTGGAGGTCGTCAAGCGAAATGCGAAGCTCGTGGTCGTGGACCCTTATCGCACCCGAACGGCGGAAAAGGCCCACGTCTGGCTCCCTATCAATCCGGGCACCGATGGAGCTCTGGCGCTCGCCATGGCCCTCCGCATCATCGAAACGGGTGCCCACGATGCAGAGTTCTGCGCCGACTACGTTTATGGGTTCGATGCCTTCGCCGAGCACGTCAGGGAGAGCGGGTACACGCCACAGTGGGCGGAGGGAATCACCGGCATTCCTGCCGAGACGATCATCGAACTCGCCGACGAATTTGCCCGGACCAAACCGGCGGTGATGGACGGACTGAAGGGCATCGTCAATTACTCCAATGGATTCCAGGCACTGAGAGCCATTTTCTGCCTTAATGCGATCACGGGCAATGTCGATGGCCCGGGCTGCCTGATCTTGAAGGAAGCCGGGCCTCTTCTGCCGCCTCTCGATATTCCCGAGGAAGAAATCGCCGTGCCGGAGCGGCCCAATCTCAGTACCGCCATGGGATATCCCCTCGCCCCCGACATTCCCAGCCAGCTGCTGCCCAAGGCGGTCCTGGAGGGAGACCCCTACCCCGTTAGAGCCCTCTTCTTCCACATCGTCAACCCGGCCATGAGCGATCCGAACACCGGGCTCTTCCGGAAAATGATGGCGGGGCTCGACCTTTCAGTCACGATCGATCTCTACATGAGTGAAACCGCTCAGCTCTCCGACATTGTCCTGCCCGAAGCCTCCATGTTCGAGCGGGCCGAAGTCAGGGAAAGTCTCTGGTCCGGGCCGCAGGTGATTCTCTCGCAGCCTGCCATCCCCTGCATGGGAAGCTCGAAGCCCCAATACGAGATCATGAAGGGGCTTGCCCGGAAAATGGGATACGGCCGCTATTTCCAGTGGGAAACCTGGGAAGACTGGGCAAGAACCGTCACTTCTTTTCTCCCGGTGTCCTTCGAGGAGCTCAGGGAAAAGGGAGTCTGGCACGGAGAGATGCGCTATCGCAAATACCTCGAAGAAGGCTTTATGACGTCTACAGGCAGAGTCGAGGTCTATTCCGAGCTCCTGGCTGAAAACGGCTACGACCCCATGCCCGTCTACGAGGAAGATCAGCGCGTAAAGCCGGATTCCGAGTACCCTTTTCAGCTCATCAACGCCAAGATGCAAAACCACTGTGGAACCCATACGCAAAACAATCCCTACCTGATGGACATCGAGGGTGAAAACTGGGCGGAGCTCAGCGCCCGGGACGCCGGGCAGTTGGGCATTTCCGACGGAGACCGCGTCGAGCTTGCCTCGCCCCTGGGCAGGGTGACCATCGCCGCACGAGTCAAAGAAGGCCTCAAGCCCGGCATTGTGCGTGTCTTGCACGGCCACGGGTTCGGCCGCACCATGGGATCCATTGCCAGGGGCAAAGGGTCTCATGTGAACCCGATCTTCGATTCCATGGTCAATTCCGTGTCCGGGGGGATCGGATACAACGAATGCAAGGTGAGCGTGAGGAAGGTTTAGGTGCCCCATGAGCCAGTACGGATTTTACTTCGACAAAGAGAAATGTGTCGGCTGCCGCGCCTGTGAGGTTGC
>CAZEOY010000189.1:0-3502 GCA_964513835.1 uncultured Syntrophobacteraceae bacterium | reverse complement strand
GCGTGCCAGGTGTGGAACGGCTCGAATCAGACGGTGAAATGGAGAAATGTCACGTGCCTGACGCGAGGACAGTTTCCGGAAATCACCGGTGTGAATGTTTCCCTGGCCTGTATGCACTGCGGAGACGCGCCATGCAGGAAGGCCTGTCCCCGGCAGGCCATCAGCAAGAGCGAAGAGACCGGCGCCGTGACCGTCGACCAGTCCAAGTGCGTGGGGTGCATGCTCTGCCTGTGGGCCTGCCCGTTCGGCGCGCCCAAGATGAGCGTGAAAGGCCGAATGGAGAAATGCAACTTCTGCCAGGAACGCCCCATGGGAATGAAGCGGGCCTGCGAAGAAATCTGCCCGACACAGGCCATTGTTTCAGGACTCATCGATGAGCTCGCCAAATTCTCCAAGAAGAACACGGCCGACCGCCTTTCCTATGAAGAGGCCGGTGGGGTGGTTCTGGGCCATGAAGGGGCGTAGCCATGCTCAAGTATACATTCATATGGGTGCTGGTCCTGGTGTCGATGGCCTTCTTTCTGGTCGGTGTCTACAGGAACATCGTATCCAAAATCGCTCATATTCTATGGGTGAACGACCCCGGCGCAACGGGAGAGGGCGCTCGTGACCCCCGTGTTCGTTTGCCGTTTCCCCGCATGGAGACCATCTTTCGTGAAGCCGTTATCCAGAAGAGGATCGAGAATCGATCCGCGTTCCTCTGGCTCAGGCATTTGCTCATTGCCTTCGGATTCGTCTCGCTCTTCGTCGTAGCCCAGCTCTATGCGCTGCTCATCAATGTCTACCCCATCGAGTACTTCGTCAGCGGGACAGGGAGGGGCTATCTCAAATTCGGCCTTGAGTTGACCGGACTGGTTCTCTTTGTGGGGCTTACTCTCGGGTTGATTCATCGAATCGTGCATGCCGAGCAGGAAAAAGTATGGGTGGATCTTCGGCTCCTGGTGCTTCTCTGGTCAGTTGTCGCCACCGGATTCATGACGGAAGCATTTCGATTTATCACCGAACCCCATGACGCATTCATGCAATACTCCTTTATGGCGTGCCCCCTGGCACGATGGATGGGGAAACTCCCCTGGCAATGGGATATTCTGTACACATCAATGTGGGCCATCCATGTGATTCTGATAGCTTTCTTTTTTGCCGTCATCCCTTTCACGAAATTTGTGCATATATTTGTTGCTCCCATCGGACGAAGCATCCTGATGGGTCAGGATACATCCATGTTGAAAAGAGAAAAAATAGCTGAAGGACTATTGTAGCTCATGATATCTAAAAAGAAGGTCCGAACGATCTATTTGTTTATCGCAGCGATGACAATGCTAATGATTGCTTTGCCATCTGCGGTATATTTGAGGGTGCAGTCTATCTCGTTCCTTGTGGTAATGCTAACAGCACTGATAGCAATAGGTGTGATTGTATATTTCATCCTTCAACATGACGTGGATGCGATGAACTGAAAAGGTCGGCTGAGATGGATGTCCTGCAAGAAACCATAGAACGATGCCTCAACTGCGATCAGTGCAAGACCGCCTGCCGGCGGCTGCAGTCTTTCGAGAAGCGCTCACCCGGTGATGTCGCCCGGGCGGTCCTGAACGGACAGTGCGACGAGAAGGTGCTGGATTTCATCATGAAATGCTCGCTTTGCAGCCTGTGCAACGAGCTCTGTCCCTATGGAGTCGATATCCGCGGCATGGTGGCCTATGCCAGGAATTCGCTCGTCCATGATGGGATCATCGACCAGGAGCACTATCGACATTTGTGGGTCGACCACGACTGGAACCTCTTCACTCTCTTCAGGGCCAACTACTGGCTCGATGTAACCTACCAGGATCTGGTCAAGAACAAGTGCGAAGTCCTCCTCTTTCCTGGGTGCCTGCTTGCTCACGAAGGGCCCGACCTGGTCAGGCTCGCGCTGGAATGGCTGAAGAACCGGACCGGACAGGGGAGTAGCGTCGGGATCTCACTGCAGTGCTGTGGAGCCCCCCTGGACCAGATGGGTCAAAAGGAGCGGGCCAAAGCCTACTCGACAGGTCTTTGGGGGCATATCGTGCAAGCTGGGACACGCACTCTCATCACCTCATGCCCGACCTGTCATGCGAGGATGATGGAAACCCGGCCGGATTGCGATGTTGAGATTCTTTCCCTGTACCAGCTCATGGCGGAGTCGGGCCTCAAGGCTCCGGCGCCGGGCTCCGGGAGGGTTACCGTTCACGACTCGTGCAGCGATCGGGAGGGCCTGATTGGAAGCGCTGTCAGGGAACTGCTCCGGGGCAGCAACCTGGTGGAAATGGAGCACCATGGGAAAGAAACCATCTGCTGCGGATCGGGAGGCCTGGTTTCGGCCGTCGATCCGGAGCTTTGTGCCGAACGTGCTTTACGGCGTCTGCAGGAAGTCGAGGACGTGGAAGCCGAAACGTGCGTGACGTATTGCATGAGCTGCAGCCACCGGCTGGCGGCCAGAGGCGGCCAGAGCCCCGTTCGCCATATCCTGGAGCTCGTCTTTGGCAGGACGGTCGAGCACGAGGAATTCGACCGGATGGTCCACGGCCTGTTCCAGGGGGAGCGCGGCGAAGAGAACTTCCTTCGCCTTCAAGACTCCAGCCTCTCCTCTTTCAGGCCTCATGCATAGGAAAGCTTCCGGGTTATGAAGACGATCCGAACGACCGAAAGCGTTTGCCCTCACTGCCTCATCTCATTGCCGGCCACGGTGTATGAGAAAGACAAAGAAGTCTGGATGGCAAAGTCCTGCCCCGAGCACGGTCGCTTCGACGTCTATCTGTGGCCCGATGTGGAGCACTATGAATGGTTTTGCGGGTACACCTTTCCGGGTCTCTCGCGACTACCGCAGACGGAAACGGCCAATGGCTGCCCGCACGATTGCGGCCTGTGTCCGGACCATGCCAGAGGCATCACGCTCCCCGAGATCGAAGTGACCTGGCGATGCAATCTCGCCTGCCCGGTTTGCTTCATGTCCGACCGTCACGCGCCGCCGGATCCCTCGCTCGATGATATTCGCCGGATGGTGGAGACGATTCGAAGCTTCGACGGCCCTGGCTTTCCCCTGCAGATCACAGGCGGTGAGCCGACGATTCGCGCGGACCTGCCCGAGATTGTTGAACTGGCTGCAAGGCAGGGCGCCAGTGCGGTGGAGCTGAACACCAACGGGCTGGTTATAGGACGAGATATCCAATACCTGCGGTCACTCAAGAAGGCGGGACTGACGAATGTCTACCTGCAGTTTGACGGTCTCCTTCCTTCCACGACCAGGCTGCTGCGCGGGCGTGATGTGCTTCCCGCAAAGTTTCAGGCCATCGAGAATTGCCGCATCGAAAAGATCCCCGTCATCCTGTCCGTGACCATCGTCGAGGGCGTCAATGAAGGGGAGTTGGGTCGCATCATCCGCTTCGCCATGGACAATCTCGATGCCATTCGAGGCCTGGCCCTGCAGCCGGCATTTGTATCCGGGCGGTTCGAACTGGGGAGCCGCAAGCACCTTTCCGTC
>CAZEOY010000188.1:0-6739 GCA_964513835.1 uncultured Syntrophobacteraceae bacterium | reverse complement strand
ACCCTCTCGTCCATGTACAGCCCCAGGGCGTGTATCCCCGCGCGGGTCATGTTGAAGTCCCTGCCCACGAACGGGTAGTTCCTGGCCGGCGGCGTGCCGGTGACCTTCTCGTAGTACTCGGCGATGTCCGTGATGGCCGTGGTGTCGATGCCGTGGTCTCCGCCCCTCAGCCCGATGTACTCAATGACCAGCCCCTCGATGGGGGCGTTTCCCGTCCTTTCGCCGAACCCAAGCAGCGTGCCGTTGGCCCCGGAACATCCGTAAAGCCAGGCGGTGGCAGCATTGACGAGTACTTTGTGGAAGTCGTTGTGTCCATGCCACTCGAGCAGGCGGCCCGGAACGCCCGCATCGTCGATGAAGGCGCGCACCAGCTTGGGGACGCTCCGGGGCAGAGCGGCCCCCGGATAAGTGATCCCAAACCCCAGTGTATCGCAAAGGCGGATCTTGATGTCCACTCCGCTCTCTTCCCGCAGCTTCATGAGCTCGATGGCAAACGGCACACAGAACCCGTAGATATCGGCTCGCGTGATGTCCTCGAAATGGCAGCGCGGCCTGATACCCTTATCCAGGGCGGCGCGCACGATGCTCAGATATTTCTTCAGCGCACCGGCGCGGTCCAGTTTCAGCTTGTTGAAGACGTGATAATCAGAAACCGATGTCAGGATGCCCGTTTCCTTGAGCCCCGAATCCACAACCAGTTGCAGGTCCTGTTCCACAGCCCGGATCCACCCCGTGATCTCCGGATACCGGTGGCCTTTGGCCATGCATTTCTCAAGGGCTTCTCGGTCTTTGTCCGTGTACAGGAAAAATTCCGACTGTCTCACGACTCCCCGGGAACCCGAAAGGCGGTACAGGAAGTCGAATATGGTTTCGATCTGTTTGACGGTGTAGGGTGGCCTCGCCTGCTGCCCGTCCCGGAAAGTGGTATCCGTGATGAATATGTCCTCGGCCGGGTCTATGGGCTGCAGCTTGTGGTCGAAGTCGATGCGCGGCACCTCCTCGTAAGGAAAGATCTCCCGCATGAGGTTCGGTTCGTCGATCTCGACCAGATGATGTTGCCAATGTCTCGAATGCTCGTGCTCCAAAACCCGTTTTTCCGGATTCCACCGGGCCATGGCCTCAACTCCTTCGTTCAGTTTCGACTCTGACGCATAGCTCGAGAAGTTGTTTGATCTCGGGCTCCGCCGGCGCACCGCTCAGCAGGCACGTGGCCTTCTGCGTCTTGGGGAATGCAATCACGTCACGGATGGAATTCAGTCCGCCGAGCAGCATGATAAGTCGATCAAAACCGAAAGCAATTCCCCCGTGGGGTGGGGCTCCGAGCTGCAGAGCCTCGAGCAGGAATCCAAATTTGTCACCGGCCTCTTTTGGACCGATGCCGAGGGCCTTGAAAACCCTCTCCTGAACGTCCTGCCTGTGGATGCGTATGCTTCCACCACCGATCTCCGTCCCGTTCAGGACCAGATCGTACGCACGGCTCCTCACCCGCTCCGGCTGACTTTCCAGGAGCCCGAGATCCTCTTCCAGAGGGGCCGTAAAGGGGTGGTGTACCGATGTGTATCGCTTCTCTTCGTGGTCCCATTCCAACAATGGGAAGTGCGTAACCCAAACGAATTCAAAGCGGTTCGGATCCACCAATCCCAGTTGCTGCCCCAGACGGACCCTCAGATTGGCCAGAGCGTCGTGGACGATCTGGCTCTGATCCGCCACAAAGAGCAGCAGATCTCCCCGTTGCAGTCCCATCCTTTGGGTCAGCTTCCCCTGCACGTCTTCCGAGAGGAATTTGGTGATGGGGGACTGCCACCCGTCGTGCTGGATCTTGATCCAGGCCATTCCCTGTGCCCCGAAGATTTTCACGTATTCGATCAGATCGTCGAGGTCTTTACGGGACAACCGTCCCCCGTCGGGTACACGTATGGCTTTCACCATTCCGCCCCGCTCCACGGCCTGTCTGAATACCCTGAACTCCGATTCCGCAACGATGTCCGTCACGTTCACCAAATATAACTCGTACCTCAGGTCGGGTCGATCCGTTCCGAATCGATCCACGGCCTCCGAGTAGGGAAGGTGGAAAAAGGGAAAGGTGAGCTCGATCCCGAGAAGCTCACGGAACAAAAGCCCGATCCAACCTTCGATGAGTTCGTAGATCTGCTCTTCCCGAACGTAAGAGAGCTAGAGGTCAACCTGCGTGAACTCCGGCTGGCGATCGGCGCGAAGGTCTTCGTCCCGAAAACACTTGACGATCTGAAAGTAGCGTTCAAATCCCGCCACCATGAGCAGCTGCTTGAAGAGCTGAGGGGACTGGGGCAGGGCATAGAACTTGCCCTGGTTTACACGGCTTGGAACGAGATAGTCTCGGGCTCCTTCGGGCGTGCTCCGCGTCAGGACAGGCGTTTCGACTTCGATGAAACCGTTTTCCGAAAAGTAGTTACGAGTCAGCTGGGCGGCGCGGTGCCTGAGAAGGAGGTTCCTGTACATGGAAGGGCGTCGAAGATCGAGATACCGGTAACGCAGACGAACATTTTCGCTGGTGTCGAGCTCATCCTCAATCTGGAACGGAGGCGTCGCAGAAGAGTTCAAGATCCTGAGCTCCCGAACGATGACTTCGATACCGCCCGTCAGAAGCTTTGGGTTGGCCATCCCCTCGGGGCGCGAACGAACCGTGCCCTCGACGGCAATGACGAATTCGCTGCGCAGCACATGAGCACGCTCATGGGCCACGGCGTCGTACTGCGGGTCGAAGACCACCTGGGTGATCCCCATCCGATCTCTCAAGTCGACGAAAATCAGCCCCCCGTGATCCCTGCGGCGTTGGACCCAGCCCATGAGGGTAACGGTTTCCCCAATGTTCGATACCCCAAGGCTGTTACAGTCATGGCTCTTTTCCCAGTCCCCCAGGGCATCCAGGAGGGTGCTCTCGCTGGTCGGCGTTTCCGGCTGAACTTCTGAATAGGTCTCCACTTGGTAGACGCTCCTGTTTCGATGGCGTTCGTTAATTGTGCTGGACTACCGCGCTCAAGCCGCGCCGCTCATCAGTTTCTTGAGCTCAGATGGTGCCTCCCGCAACGGCAGAACCGTTTGAGTCTTTTCCTGCATGTCACGAAGCTGCCCTTCGTTCCTCTCGATTTCGTCCTGGCCCAGAATCAAGACATAGCGTGAGCCCAGTCTGTCAGCGCGGCGCATCTGGCTCTTGAGACTCCGGCCTTCATAATCCAGCTCGACCTCCAGGCCGAGGTCACGCATTGCCTGACTGAGCAGGAATCCCCTTTGGCGTGCCTTCTCACCCATTACGGCTACAAAAATCGGCGGTGTGCGTGGCGGAGTGGTTCGATCCTGCTGCAGCAACAGGATCAGCCGTTCCATTCCGATGGCGAATCCGATGCCCGGAACGTCCGGTCCACCAAGGTCCCGAACCAGCCCGTTGTAGCGTCCTCCTCCTCCAACGGCGTTCTGGGCGCCCAGTCGGTCCGTGATGATCTCGAAAGTGGTCCGCATATAGTAATCGAGTCCACGAACCATTCGGGGATTGGTGACGTAAGGGGTCTGAAGATCCTCGAGATATCCCTTCACGCGATGGAAGTGCTCTGCGCAATCGCCGCAGATCGAGTCAAGGAGGATGGGTGCGTCGACAAGAGAGGCCTGGCAGCGCTCCACCTTGCAGTCGAAGGTGCGGAGCGGGTTTGTGTGACGGCGCCTCTGGCAGTCCGGGCACAGACTGTTGGCGTTTTGCTCCAGGAATCTCTGGAGCTTTTCGCGAAACACCGGACGGCATTCCGGGCAACCCAGCGAATTGATGTGGAGAACCACCCCGGACAGTCCAAGCTTCTCGAGGAGCGACTGCAACATGTACATCACTTCGGCGTCCAGCATGGGGTCGTCCACCCCGAAGGCCTCGGCGTCAATCTGATGAAACTGGCGATACCGCCCCTTCTGGGGTCGCTCATGCCGGAACATGGGGCCGATGGCGTAAAACTTGCGCGCCAGGGGATCGGACTGAAGGTTGTGCTGGATGAATGCGCGAACGATGGATGCCGTAGCCTCCGGTCGCAGAGCCAGCCACTCTCCCTTACTGTCAGCGATCGTGTACATCTCCTTTTCGACAATGTCCGTGCTTTCCCCGATACTCCTTGCGAAAAGCTCCAGCTTCTCGAGTGCGGGTGTTCGAATCTCCCGATATCCGAAATTCTCGAAAATCGTTCGGGTGGTGGACTCCACAAAATGCCACCAGCCGATCTGGTCCGGAAGTATGTCGTTCATGCCTTTGACGGCCTGGATGGTTTCCATTCAATCCTCGCGAGAAGCTTCAATGCATGGAGCAGATTTCACCAGAAATGCAATTGTCTAGGAAACGATCGCTCAAAAGTCAAGGAAAACATCGGCTTGCGGGATCGATACACGCAGTGGACAAGCGTCTGATGGATCTCGTCCAGCTCAGAGTGAAGATCCGAGGTCCACGTTGCTGCTAAAACCCGCAGAGCTCGAATAGGCTCGTTGTCTGTCGTATCGCATGACGACATGGATTTCTTTCGCGAGATCAGGAGGTGTCGAATAATGCGTTTTCACCACGGGTTCCAGGGTTACTCGTCATTATCTCGTCATTATATTGAATTAAGTGCCGGCCAATGGATTGTTAAGCCACTTCGCAAAGTGCATTCTGAAACACCTGCTGCACAAAAGAACCTGAAAGCATGAGACATCCATGACACAAAGAGGGCCCCATGAGACCAGTAGATTCAAAATGACTCGCGATGGGGGGCATTCCCGTTTATCCTGCAGACGCGAAGCGCCGAAGCAACGGATTTACGAGCACCATCCAGTCGGAAGGTTTTTGGGGGCTTGGAGAGCCCAGCCAGCTGGGTGAGGCAACGCGAGCTCCGACCGTTTCGAACTTCGGGCAATCTTTCCATAAACGAGGTCATTGGGATCCATGTTGAAGGAGATTTCAGCACTCCACGAGCTCAGCCGGACATTGGTCATGAACACTTCAGTGGCTGATATCCTTTCCGCCATTGTGGAACAGGTCGATGCCTGTTTGGCTCCGGAATTTGTTCTTGTTTTTCTGAGGGAAGACGATCGACTTCGATTGGCAGCCAACCGTCACGGACCCGTTGATTCGATTCCCGTGGATGCCAGGTTGATTGAATTCGCCGTCGCCTTTTGCGAACAGGTCCTCTGGACACGGGAAGCTCTTTTCACCCGGGACGTCCACGATGACATTCAAATGCTTCCTGAAAGGAAGGAAGACATTGAAATCCATTCCCTGGGGGTTCTTCCGCTCCTCTGGCGCGGCGAGGCGCTGGGGGTTCTTATGCTGGCCGGCACAGACGATCGTGATTTCAGTGCACACCGCTCCTACCTGGAAATACTGGCCGGCTATGCTGCTCTGGCCCTAGCCAGTGCTTCGCTGCAGGAAGCTGCGGGCGATAAGGCGGAGCAATCGGGGGAAGGGGTCGAAAAGTCCTCGGATTTGACGGATAAATTCTGGGTGAATGAAGCTCTGCGTCTGAGCGAGGAGCGATTCCGTCGCATTACAGAGAACATGTATGACCTTCTCTGCTACACCGACATTCAAGGACGCTATCTGTATCTCACACCCTCGTACAAACGGGTGCTGGGGTATGATCCTCTGGCTCTTCTCGGCGAGTCGATTTTTGAGCGCGTCCACCCCGAAGACCGTGAAGATGTCGTTAAGGATTTTCAAAAGGCGATCACCTTGAGGATGCCGGGCCAGGCCGAGCTGAGATATCGTCACGCTGATGGACGCTACATTTGGATTCACTCCACGGGCACCGTCATCACCAATGAACTGGGCGAGCCGGTGGGGACGGTGATAAACAGCCGTGACATTACGGAGCGCAGGGAGGCCGAGCAGGCGCTTCATGAAAGCGAAGAGAAATATCGAACTCTGGTGGAAAGCATCCAGGATGGGGTCTTTCTGGTGCAGGATGCCCGGATCCTTTTCACCAATGCCGCATTTGCTGAAATGATCGGCTGGAGTCCCGACGAGGTCATCGGGGTGGACTTCCACACGATGATCGCCCCCGAAGACCGCCCCACAATCGAGGACCTTCACCGGCGCAGGCTCCTGGGTGAACCTGTGCCCCGAGAATACGAAATCAGAATGATTCACAGGGATGGTGAAACGCGGGTCATAGTGAATGTGTCGGTCGGCATGGCTCATTACCAGGGCAAACCCGCTGCCATCGGCACGGTGAAGAACGTCACGGAAAGGCATCAGGCTGAAAGGGAAAGGAGGAGACTCGAAGACCAGCTTCGCCATGTTCAGAAGCTTGAGAGTCTGGCCGTTCTCGCGGGAGGCATTGCACATGACTTCAACAATCTGCTGATGGGAATACTTGGCAACACGGAACTGGGACTGATCTCCCTGCCTTTGGAGGATCCGGCACGTGGCAATCTGCAGGAGATTCAGAGCGCCGTGGTGCGGGCTGCGGAGTTGTGCCGCCAGATGTTGGCCTACTCGGGCAGAGGCCGGTTCCGGATCGATAAGATACAATTAAATGATTTAATTGAAGAAATGTTGGACACAATCCAGGTGTCGGTCTCGAGGCGGGTACGGTTGGTCTATCGACTGGCAGACAACCTTCCCCGGGTGGAAGGGGATCGGGCTCAGTTGCGGCAGGTGCTGATGAACCTTATTGTCAACGCCTCCGAGTCCATTGGAGAGGCCCCCGGGTCGATCACCCTTTCCACAAAGGCGGTGGAGTGTGCGGAGGCCGAC
>CAZEOY010000187.1:3073-6776 GCA_964513835.1 uncultured Syntrophobacteraceae bacterium | reverse complement strand
CCGTGTCCCCACGGGAACGCAGAAGGTCACCCCATGGAGGGCCGGCCTGTGCCCGTAGGATACCGTGACGTCTTCCACCAGGAGGTGGGCAGGAGCCCAGGCGCAGGTTGCCGTTCCGCTTCGATTTGTCAAAGGCGTCACATTCCGTTCCGCATGAACATCACTTGAGGGCGTTCACGATGGCCTTCGTGTTGAATCGCATCATCTCAATGTAGTTGGGCGCCTGCCCTCCGGGCTCAGTGATGGAGTGGGTGTGGAGCTCGGTCACCGTCCTGATTCCGGTCTCCTGGGCCAGCTGCGTGGCGAGTTGAGGATTATTGCCGGTTTCGAGGAAGATGGCCCCGGCCCCCACTGCCTTGATCTTTCTGGTCAGCTCCGCAAGCTCTTTCGCTGAAGGCGATGCTCCGGTGCTCACACTGGGCAAAATGCTCCCGGCAATCTGGAATCCATATCGGTCTGCAAAATAGCCAAAACTCTCGTGGTTAGTAACCAGGATACGCTTCTTCTGGGGAATCTGCTTGACCTGTTCGGCGATCCACCGGTCCAGCTCCTTCAGTTGAGCGATGTAGGCATCGGCATTGGCCGCAAACGCTGTCGCTCCGGCGGGATCGGCCTGACTCAATCCATTCCTGATGTTGGTCACGTAGGTGATGACGTTGACGGGGGAAAGCCAGAAGTGCGGATCTGTTTCATGATGGTGGTGGCCCCCATGGTGGTGCTCGCCATGGGGGTGTCCCTCATCGTGGGCGTGGGAAGTCCCATCCTTCCCCCCGTGCTCGTGTTTGTGGTCGCTGCTGGCATCGGGACCGTGTTCATGCCCATGGTCCGCCTCCAGCTCATCATGCTCCCCATGTGCTTCAGCGACTTCCCCCTCTTTCGGTGTGCGAGACTTGAGCCCGGCCGAGCTCTCAATCACCCGGCGAGATCCTCCCGCATTGTGCAGGACCTCGTCCAAAAATTCCTCAATGCCGGCTCCATGAACGATGAGCACATTGCAGTTCGCCACCCTCGCCACATCGGCCGGGGTGGGCTGAAAGCCGTGCGGATCCGCCCCGATCGGCAGCAAAGCGGGCACTTTGAACCGTTCTCCCGCCACATGTTGAGCAATGTCGGCCAGAAAGGTTTCCACGGCCAGCACTCTCATTTCCTGGCCGGCTGGACCCTGAGCCTGGACTGCTGCGCAGAGCACCGCCGAACACAACCCCAGAATTGAGAATGCCGCAATCAAAGCCAATGCACGTTCTTTCATGACCCTATCCCCCCAAGATCATCTGTTCCAATTCTTCATGGCGAAATGCGACCCCAATGGAGCGCGGTGTTCATTTGCTCGAGCCCCAAGAAAAACCGACGCCCTTCGTCCAACACACCGCTCCATGGGAGTTCCCTCCCGCCTCGGTGAGCCTCCCCTGTACGTGGGTGCCCGAGCACCCCCCCCCCATGGGGAACCCTCTCAATGACATGGATTCATTCATTATTCTGGATTAAGATCAGATGGTCAGGACAGATGAGGCGGGGATCGAGCCCCGTGGATGAGGAGTGATGGCGACATCTTCACTTGAGCCTCGAACAACCTTGCCAGGACTGCGGGAGCGAGGAACAACAAAGTCACACCCGCCGTGGGCATCAGGCATTGGGAAGAGCGCAGGATGGTCTGACAGATGGGGCACGAACAGGGATCATGGTGAGAGTGAACTGGAACCTTTCGGGGGTCGGACGCTTCAATACCCGGACCTGCCGACTCCCCGTGGTGGACTGCCCTGCAACTGCATCTCAGGGAGGGAGCATGTGATCGTTCTGCATTGAGCTCAAAGGAGTGAATCGGAAGAAGGAGGAGTTGAGCGGCCACGGCCAGGAGGCAGAAAAATACGGCGAGCGGAACTGACTCCGCACCTCTGCACCGGGTGCATCTGGCTGCTGAGCGGCGGCCGTGGAACTCTGCTGAAATGATCAATGAAATCCTTTCCCGTCCACAATGGGCAGAAGCTTCACAGCACCCGTTAAGAGCGAAGAGGTTGGCGGCGCAGTCCTTCGGAAGTTCCCGCTGCCTCCCACCCGCCAAGCGTGCAAAGCATTCCAGCGTGCGCCATACCCGCCTGCAGCGAAACAAATACGATTCAGGGCCTCTCAGCCCTTCTCCCCTTGAGACAAATCCTGCAAATCCCATCAAGGCGAATCTCAACTTTTTGGATCAGAGCGGGAAAAGTTCTTTCAATGGTTCGGGTGTCCACATCCACAGCCCCCGGAGGCAGGCATTCCATGTTTCCGCACCGGCTGCAGTAGAAGTGCGAGTGGGAGGGATGATTAGCATTGGGCCCCAGTCCATACCGGAAGGAGCGGTCGCCGGCACTGATCCTCTGCAGCAGGTCCCTCGCAACCAGAAGGTCAAGAATGCGGTAAAGCGTGACCCTGTTCATGTGCTGAGACTTCTGCAATATCAAGAATATTTCCTGAGGGCTCAGCGGAGAGGAACTACCCCCGACGATCTCCAGAACCGCCACTCTGTTGGGAAGCGGGGCCAACCCGGCATCTTTGAGGAACGCAGGGTAATCACACCGCTGACACATGAACCACTCCCTTCATGGCGGATATCGTTGGCATCTGGAAGCCTGTGCCAGAAGAAGAGGGGGGGCGAACCCGGAAGAAAGAGAGCAGGCTCTCGAACATGAGCAACCAACGTGAGTTCAGGATGATGCAACAGAGTTGCATTCTCTGCAATGAAAAAAATCAGCCCTCATTCGGATAGCCAGTCCATTTACGAACATAAGCCATGGAGATCAAAGAACTCGCCGACCAGCTGTTGAACTCACCTGTCCTCATTGAGGTTGCGCCTCGCAATGCCGTTGCCGAGAGCGCCGAACAATTGATCCATCCTGTGTATCGCGTACGAAAGCGCGAGCTTCTCTCCCTTCTGATCGCCTCGAACCATTGGCGGCACGTATATGAAGGGATCTCCTCCATTGTGTCGTGGAAGGTGTCCACAGGTGCCGCGAGACTTGCTGATCATGTGTTCAAGACAGAGGTCCTCGGGAAATTGAGGACATGAGTGTGAACGGCTCCAACGCTGAAACGGAAAAATCCTGCAAGGCGAGGCCGCATTGCAGGGAAAGACGATCAGGGAATGAACCTGCGGAGGAAGGGTTTTTTCTCGCGAGTCTTTTCGAGCTCTTCGGGGCTTTCCTGGGGTGGCGGGCCGGATGGTGCCGCAGGTTCCATCCCCTCGGTGGGCGCGCTGCCTTCGGCTTCGGCCATGCGTCCCTCTCCCAGAAAGCGAAAGGCAGGGCCATCCGCTCCCAGCGACACCAGGTCATTTTTGTTGAGGGGGGACTGGAGGGCAATCGTCTGACCATTGATGAGCACCTGGCCCCGGCCCGTGAGGTCTTTGACCCAATAGTGATTTTGGTGGAAGAAGAATTGGGCATGCATATCGTAGAGGGCTGGGTGGTTGATGACCATCTGGCAGCTGGGATGCTTACCAAGGGTTACGGGGACCTGCTTGAAGGATCTCAGAGTCGGCCCATATTGGAAAACCATGGGAGCATTCACCGTCGGGATTTCCCTGGGAGCCTCCGGCTTGAAGGCCTTCGGTTGGTCGACAAAGGGGGCTCCAGGCGCCGAAATCGGCCTGGCAGGCTCGAGCGGCTCGGGAGGGGGAGAAACCGGAGCTGCGGACGCAGGTGCCTCAGCCCCCCGTGAATGGGCAACC
>CAZEOY010000187.1:0-3063 GCA_964513835.1 uncultured Syntrophobacteraceae bacterium | reverse complement strand
GCAACCATCGGCTCCTCTGTCATCTGGATGAGAAAGCTGACCTTTGGCGCCTCACCTCCTTCCGCGAATGTGAGCACGTCACCATTCTTGAGATACACCTCCGATACCCGCTTGCCGTTCACGAACGTACCGTTGATGCTATGATCCACCACCTTGAACCGATTGCCGTCCCGCTGTATCTCTGCATGCTTTCGCGATATGATCGCCAGGTCCGCAGGAAACCTCAGCTGGCAGGACGGATGTCGTCCGATGGAGATGTGGTCGCCATCGTATTCCTGGATCTGGCCCTTCATGGGCCCGTGGAGGTGGACCAGCTGGACGGTGATGGCAGGCGGTTCTTTCATGGGCAAATCCCATTGGGCGATGACACGGAAAAGCTCACGCGAGAAGAACTTGCGGCAGCCGGCTCGCAACCCTTCACGGGGCCGTTTGCAACAGATAGCGAAAGCTGACGGCGGCCGGAACCTCACTGGGAACAGGCAACAAATCGCTCCACGTTCAGGAGCATATCCACGAAACGATTGCATACGTAAGTTCCACACTTTATTATAGCCGCGAATGGTCCCCAGCCGCAACGAGTTGTTGCAGCAATGAAAGCAGTGGATAGATTCAGTGGTGGAAAAGGCTTGAGCCATCACTGCCGAAGGCAACGGCACTCCCGCATCGCCGCTCGTTCACACAGGTCGTTTCCAAGGACTTGCCCAGTATGATCAATGATAAACTGGATCCTTTTGACACCGACGCCACCCTCCCCACCGGCCAGGTCTCGGCCAGTCCGCCTTCCAACGATGGCTCCGAGCCCTGTTCAACGATGCCGAGGGTTCACTCCTTCGGCCGCACCGATATGGGACTTCGGCGTAAGAACAATGAAGACGCTTTCCACGTGGACGGAGACCTGGGGCTTTGCATCCTGGCGGACGGCATGGGCGGCGCCGCAGCCGGAGAGCTGGCCAGCCAGATTTTCGCGCAAGCGGCCGTCGAGGTTTTTTCAAAACTCCGAACAACCGGAGAAGATGAAAATCTCGCCCTGCTCCAACAGGCCTATCAAACCGCCAACGAGCGAATCCTCTCCCACGTCAGGGAAAACCCCGGGCACGCAGGCATGGGGTGTACGGCCGAGGTGCTCAGGTTTTTCGATGAGCGGTTCGCCATCGGACATGTGGGCGACAGTCGCACCTATCTTTTTCGGAAATCCGAGCTCAAGCAGTTGACCCGGGACCATTCGCTCGTGCAGGACCAGGTGGACCAGGGTTTGATCACCCGGGAGGAAGCACGCCGCCACCGCCTGCGCAATGTGATCCTGCGGGCCGTGGGGACCAAAGAGGATCTGGCCGTGGATTTCGTGCGAGGCAGGGTTTTCCCGGGGGATGTCTTCCTCCTCTGCTCCGATGGGCTGACGGACATGGTGGAAGACAAGCTGATCTGGAGGGTTCTTTCGAGTAAGGCCACCCTTGCGGAAAAGGTGGATCAGCTCATCGAGCTGGCCAACAGGGCGGGCGGAAATGACAACGTCACCGTCGTCCTCAGCGAGGTGATCCGGATCCCCTGAGGTTAGGACGCTCGACAGTCTCGCGAATTCACGCCGAAAAACGCGAGCTTCCCCGCTCTCAAGCCTCGCGCGCCACGAGGAAAATAAGCATCCCATGCAATATGGAAGATATCAAATCGTCAGAGAGCTCGGCAAAGGATCGATGGGAGTCGTCTATGAGGCCTACGACCCTCTTTTCGACCGGCGGGTGGCGCTGAAAGTCCTTCGCCCTGATCGTGTGTCCTCCAGTGCGTTCGCCCAGCGATTCCTCAAAGAAGCCAAAGCCGTCGGGCGTTTGTACCATAGCAACATTGTCGTGGCGCACGACAAGGGGGAAGATCATGGGACGGTTTATCTCTCGATGGAGTACATCGAAGGAAAACCGCTCAATGAAGTCCTGCAAACTGAGAAGCTGGCCCTCGAGGAAGCGCTCAAGATTGGAATACAGATTGCGGACGCCCTTGCGTATGCGCACAGCAAGGGCATTGTGCACCGCGACATCAAGCCCAGCAACATCATTGTTCAGCCGGACGGCAACATCAAGATCACTGATTTCGGCATCGCCCGCATCGAAGACCCGCTGGCCACTCAGCAGACACAGGCCGGCGAGATCCTCGGAACGCCCGCCTACATGGCTCCCGAGCAGGTCCTCGGGCGGTCCGTCGACGGTCGATCCGATCTGTTCTCCCTCGGTGTTATCCTGTACGAGCTTGCGACGCGTCAGCGGCCTTTCAGTGGTGAAAGCCTTGCAACCATCTTTCACAGCATCACCCACGAAGACCCTCGAAATCCGGAGGACCTCAATCCAGGGCTGCCTCGCGAGCTCTCGGCGGTGATCCTCAAGTGCCTTTCCAAGGAGCCCGAGCATCGGTACTCCAGCTGCCACGAATTGAGCGAAGCCCTTCGCAGCTGCCTGCTGGCGCGTGACGCGGACACCGTAACGATCACACCTGCTGCAGCGGAGCCACGGCGGGTGGTCCAGCTCCTGCCGATGATACTGTTGACCCTGATTCTCGTGGCAGGACTGTCTGCTGGAGCCATCTACCTGATGCGCGGCCCCTCCAGGGAATCCGCCCTCACTCAGCCCCCTCAGACCCCGCAGTCGTTGCCCGGACAGAACGATCGAGCGGATTCCCCCTCTTTTCCAGCCTCCACTTCGTCCACGGCAACCCCCGCTGACCCCGCACATCCACCAGAAACACCTTCGCACGCATCAGAACAGCTCCCCACGACGGCCTCTTCCGCCCCTTCTACTTCGGAGTCCGCCAAACCCGGTCAAACGCCGTCAGCACAGGGCTCTCTGAGGCTCGAAAGCAAACCGGTCGGTGCGGAAGTGCGGATCGACGGAGAATACCGGGGCCAGACCCCCTTGGAGGTGACGCTGCCTCCTGGCGCTCACGAAGTAAGACTCACCCTGCCGGATCATGGTGATTGGGAAGCGCAGGTCAAGGTGGCCGAAAACCGGGTCACCCACATTCCGGCTGAGCTCCTGCGCATTCAGTGAAGGGATGGAAGAGGCATCCCGGGGTTTGCGT
>CAZEOY010000186.1:0-6784 GCA_964513835.1 uncultured Syntrophobacteraceae bacterium | reverse complement strand
GTGTATCATCGCTTTCTGCAGTCGGATCTGGCTGAGCGACCGGCGATCCGGGGTCAGCTGGAGGGGCCCGTAAGCTTTGGCTTGAATATTCATGATGAAAACAATCGCCCCATTCTTTTCGACGACACCGTGCGTCCCTTCATGCTGGATTTCATGGCGCGCCGTGTCAACGTCCAGCTCAACCGTCTCAAGGGGCTCAATCCCAGTGCTTTCATGTTCGTGGATGAGCCGGGGCTTCAATTCATCTTCAGTGGAATGTCGGGATATAATAATGTTTCGGCCAGAGAAGACATGGAAGCCTTCTTTGCGCAAATCGAGCGTCCCCGCGGCATACACCTCTGCGGGAATCCCGATTGGGACTTTCTGCTGGGGCTTGATCTCGACGTGCTTTCCTTGGACATGTACTCCAACGGAGAGCGCTTCGTCTCGTACACCGGCTCTATACGAAAATTCCTGGATCGGGGCGGCATCCTGATCTGGGGTATGGTGCCCACCAATTTCGAGCCTTTTGAGCTGGAGAATGTGGAATCGCTGGAGAGCCGGCTGGTGGAGCTGTGGCATAATCTCGGCAGAAAGGGAATCGACCTGGACTTTCTTCTTTCCAGAAGCATGCTGTCACCGGCCACCTGCTGTCTGGTGAACCCCGATGGGACGTCCACTGTCGACAAGGCGTTCGAGACCACCCAGGCGCTCTCCCGAAGGTTAAGGGAGCGTTTCCGCCTCGCTTGACGACCGCCGTTGGCGGTGCGGGGGGGGATGGTGGCCGAGTTTTCCGGCGAAAGCAGTGGGAAGTGTGTTATATTGCATCCTGTCAAATTCCGGTACTGAGATATATCAACGGACGTCGATCGCCGGCAGCCTCCAGGCAATTTAAGAATTCCCGGCGCTGCCTGTAGCGTGCGGGGATGGATGGCGCCGCTGTGGCGGTCTTTCCAGACGGGCACTGACGCTGCCCCCCGAGGATACTGAGACAATGCAGCACATTCTGGTCTTCCAACAGCACGGCAGTGGAGAGAAGAAAGTCCAGGGAATCAGGGAGTACGGGCTGGATGTCATTCAGCTTGAGGTCGTTTCCATCGACATTTTTCTTCCACCGATCATCGACGACCCCGAGCAGTACCTGCCGCGCTCCATCGAGGCGGATCTGGTTCTGGACTATCTGAGGCATCCCGATCTATCTCAGGAGCTATGTGCCCGCTGCAGTGCTCTGGGCATTCCGGTCGTTGCTTCGGGCAAGAAATGGCGCATCGAAGGAGTATTCACTCCTCCGACCTGCTGTGGCCTGTCCCGTAACGATCGATTGGGGGTGTACGGGGAGCGTTTTGGAGCTCCCGAGCTGGCCGTTGAGGTCAGAAACGGCGTCATCAGCAACGTTCAGGTCATCCGGAGCGCTCCGTGTGGAGCCACATGGGATGCAGCGGAACGCATCCTTGGGTGGCCCTTTGAAGACGCGACGGTGCGTATCGGCCTGGAGACCCAGTTCTTTTGCTATGCTGACCCGTCGGGGTGGGACCCCATGTATGGCAAGAGTCCGGTCCATTTTGCGGGAGAAGTCCACAAGGCGGCTCTGCGTCGTGCCGGTGAAAGCAAGGAGGAATGCGAACCTGGGCAGTCTGCGAGCCTTTAAATGGCTGGAGGTGTGAGATGACTGTGGGAGAGCTCTGCATAAGGCAAGTCGCTGTGGTGCGCAAGGACGAGACGGTCGTCGAGGCAGCCCGGTGTATGCGCGAGCATCATGTGGGGAACGTGATCGTGGTGGAGGAGAGAGCGGGAGAGTTCTTTCCCATTGGCATCCTGACGGACAGGGACATTGTCGTCAGTATTGTGGCCAAGGACCCGGATCACCTGACCGCACTGACCGTTGGAGACGTGATGTCCACCGAACTGATCACCGCCCGGGAGGCCGAGAGTGTTGCGGAGGTTTTCAAACGCATGCGGGCGCACAGCATCCGGCGGGTTCCCATCGTGAGTGACCGCGGGGCCCTTCAGGGGATTCTTTCCGTGGACGACCTCGTTGAGTATCTTTGCGAAGAGATGACGGATTTGGCAAAGCTCATTGCTCACCAGCAGAAACGTGAGCGAGAGGAGAGGGCCTGAGGTCCTGGTGAATCCATTGCGATCGTCGAACATGCGCCGCAGGTCGGGAGGAAAGCACAGATGGGTGTGACAGCGCGCGATGTAATGGAAACTCGATTTTACTCTTTGCGGCCCGAGACCCCCGTTGCGGAGGCGGCAAGGCTTTTCAGGGAAGCCAACCAGGAGCTGAAACAGCGGGTTTTCGGCATGCTCGTGACTGACGCAGACGGGAAGTTGGTGGGCATGCTGTCCATGTATGACCTTCTCTTGCTGCTGCGCCCCAAGCATATCCACATCTGGGGTGAGATGAGCGACATCGAGGTTGAAGGATTTCTCCAGGAGGCATGCCGCCGCACGAGGGCGATCCTGGTCGGGGATATCATGACCACCGATGTCATCACTATCACGCCCGATACCCACGTTCTCATGATCGTCGACATCATGCTGAAAAAGCACGTTCGACGCCTTCCCGTGCTTGAAAACGGGAAGGTGATGGGCATGGTCTATCTTTCGGCGGTCTTCCATCACATGATGGGCAGGCTGATGGCGGATGTGACGGAATGCCAGTGCTGATGCGCTGGTGATGTGGTGAGTGTTTCGTTCACGGGGACTATTCCGGAGGCTTCCAGGTGAGAGACGAAGACCCATGCCGGTCATCGATCGCAAGAATGTCCTGAGTGGCATCCAGGTGGCGGAAGCCATGCGAAGGCGGGTGGTTCGCCTTGCTCGTCTGGCGTCCGTCGAACAGGCCGCCCGGTTCACCATCAAGTTCAAAGTGAATGCCCTGCTGGTTCACGAAGAGGAACAAATTCCGGCCGGCGTGGTGTCCAAGACGGATCTCATGGGGGCCTATTATGCGGGGCTGCCGCTCAAGACCCCCGTTGAATCCATCATGGTTTCGCCTCCCCTTTTCTGCCGGGAAAACGATTCCCTGGAGATGGCCCTCGAGGTGATGCGGACGAACCGGGTGCATCGCCTGTATGTACTCGGCCAGGCTGAGACCGAGGTGACGGGGGTGCTTGCCTATCCGGACATTGTCGGCATGCTTTACCGCTTTTGCCACAAATGCGATCGAAGCCTCAGTCGCGCCAAAAAGGGCTCCCGCAGGCTCGCCGATCATTTCCGTGTGGCTGAAGTGATGACGCCATCAGCCTATGCAGCCCAGGAGGAAGACCCTGTGGCTGCGGTCGTGGAAGGACTTTCCGCCCACCGGTTCGGGGCAGTCCTCATCCAGGATGCTGCAGAGCGCCCGACGGGGGTGATATCCAAATCCGATCTCATGGTGGCTTACAGGCATGGGATTGCGATGGACACGCCTTCAAGAGAAATCATGAGCCGCCCGGTTCATGCCTGTGACCAGGAGTCGGACCTGGCCGGCGCCATCCAGCACATGATCTATTCCGATATCCACCGGATCTTTGTCTTCAAAGGTGATTCCGAGAAGATCGTGGGGACTCTTTCCCTGACGGATGCGGCCAGAGTGCGCTCCGGGTCGTGCCGAGCCTGTGTGTCGAGTCGGATCCGTGTGGAAGAGACGGTTGTATGATGGCACTTACTCGTTACTCGTTACTCGTTACTCGTTACTGGTTACTGGTTACTGATTCCCCGGAGGACCCCCGGCAATGATGGATCGCATGAAGCGCCTGCTCAAAGAGGGAGACATGTGTGTGCTCGCCACATGTTCCGATAACCGGCCCCACTGCTCCCTCATGGGGTATATTACGGATGACACCGCTGAAACGGTCTACATGGTCACCCTGAAGGATTCTCGCAAGTATCGCAATGTTCTCGACAACCCGCAGGTGAGCCTTCTGGTCGATACGCGCCAGGATATCCCAATGCTGGGCAGAAAGGGTGTTCAGGCTCTCACGGTCCACGGTCCGTGTCGACCACTTCCTTCGGATGAAGGGAGCTCCATTCTCTTGAAACTGGCCGCGAGGCATCCCCACCTCGAAGTACTGAGCGGGAATCCCGATGCCGTGATTCTCGAAGTGAAGGCCCAGGGGTTCCTGCTCCTGGATGGGGTTGCCGAGGCGCATTACAGGACGGTCTCTCACTGAGCACAATCCACCGGGATAACGGGTACGTTTTATTGGCGATGGAGGGAATGCCGGAGGGTGGTCGATCGGAAAGCTGATCTGGAGTTCCCCCGGGGGCTATGCTGTTGATTGCAGGTCAAGGAGTTTTTGCAGCAACATTGTCCCCCGGGGTTGGCGATCAGGAGAATCCAAAGTGGCGTCCCTTGCTTTTGAGCAAAACGAGGTCCTGTTCGGAGCGGACCCCACCCCCGGCATTGTCGCCGTCGAACCGGTGGGGCAGGCGGGTATGCGGCTGTTTCGGCGTGAAGGGTCCCGGTTGTTTTGGGAGGATCACCCATTCACGCCGTTCATTCTGCTCGAAGACGAGCACCACCTGGATGGGCTGCGCGGAAGTTTCGAGCTCGAAATCCTCTCGGGTCCCAATCCGTACGCTTATGCCGTCCTGTTTCACAGCTGGCCGGAGTGCCTCAAGGCCAGGGATCACCTGCGCAAATCCACGGGGGTATCGCCGTCCTCTCCTCAGGCCCCATATCTGTTCCTTTCCGATCCCGTTCATCAATTCCTGCTCCTTTCCGGGAAGACGCTCTTCAAGAACCTTCCTTACAAGGATCTGCATCGCCTGGCCATTGATATCGAGACAGGCTGTACGCCGGGCTTCGAGTTCTCCAATGCCGAGCGTCCCGGAGACCGCATTTTGTCCATTGCGCTCGCGGACAACGGGGGCTTTGAAGAGGTTCTTTTTTCGGGGGATCTGACCGAGCAGGAAATGCTGGAGGCGTTGGGGGAGAGGATCCGACGTATCGATCCCGATGTCATCGAAGGGCACAATCTGTTCAACTTCGATCTGGAGTACATCCTGGCGCGGGCTCGCATGCACCGGGTCCCCCTGCGATGGGGCAGGGACGGCAGTGAGCCCCGCGTGCGGCGCTCACGGTTCACGGTAGCCGAGCGCATCATCGATTTTACGCGGTTCGACCTGTTCGGGCGGCATATCGTCGATACCCTTTTCCTGCTCCAGTATTACGATGTGACGGCTCGCGAGCTCGAAAGCTACGGGCTCAAGTCAGCGGCTCTCCACTTTGGGTTGGCCGAGGAGGACCGAACGTATCTCGATGGGGGGCAGGTGCAGTGGACCTTTGATAATGACCCGGAATCCCTGAAGAAGTATAATTTGGATGACGCTCGTGAAACCCTGGCCTTGTCCGAACTCCTCGGCTATCCCTTTTTCCTCCAGGCCAGGATCTTCCCGTTCGGTTATCAGAATATCTTTCTGAGGGGAAACGCCACAAAGATCAACGCTCTTTTCCTCAGGGAATATCTCCGACAGAAGACTTCGATCCCGAAACCCACGGGAAGGGGCGATTATGAAGGCGGGTACACCGCCGTGTTCGTGCAGGGCGTGGTGAAGAATGTTGTGCACTGTGATGTGGCGTCGCTGTATCCGTCCATCATGCTCACCTTTGACCTCAAGCCCCGGGGCGATACGCTGTCTGTATTTCTGCCTCTGCTTGCGACGCTCCGGTCTTTCCGACTGGAAGCCAAGAAGCTGGCACGGGAGGTGCCGCCCGGGCATGATCGCGATTATTACCAGGCGCTTCAGCAGACTTTCAAGGTGCTCATCAACTCCTTTTATGGCTATCTGGGCACGGATCTGCATCATTTTGCGGACCCGACCCTGGCGGCGGAGGTGACCCGACGGGGCCGGGAGATCATCCGCAGCATGCTCGAATGGCTGAAGCGGGCTGGAGCGCTCCCCATAGAACTGGATACCGATGGCATCTACTTCGTCCCACCGCCCGGCATTGAGGATGCGGAGGGGGCGGCGCGACTGGTGGCTGAGCTGTCCGAGAGCATGCCGGAGGGAATCGAAGTCGAGTTGACAGGGCGCTATCGGGCCATGTTCTCGTACAAGAGGAAGAATTACGCCCTATTGGATGACGCGGGGAAGGTCACCATCAAGGGAAGTGGTCTCCGTTCGAGGGGGATGGAAAAGTATCTGAGAGACTTCCTGACAGAAATGATCCGGTTGATTCTGGAAGGGAGAGAGCATGAGGTGGGAACGCTTTACGGGGAAACACTGGCAAAGTTGGAGCGCCGTGTCCTGCCCATCCAGGACCTCGTCAAGACGGAGAGCCTGACGGAGTCCCCCGAAACCTACCGGCAGAAGGTGCTCAATCGACAGCGAAACCGCGCCGCCACCTATGAGCTGGCTCTGAACTCAGGGCGGGAGTACCGGGCGGGAGATCAGATCTCCTATTATGTGACGGGAGAGGGAAAGAAGGTCCGTGTCTTCGATAACTGCAAGCTGCTTTCCGCCTTCGACTCCCAGCAACCCGATGCGAACGTGGCCTATTATCAAGCCAAGCTTTCGGACCTCTATAAGAAATTTCAGGAGTTTCTGCCTTCTTCCTGATCCAGTGCCACGGGAAATGATGTTCGATTACACTTCAGTGAATGTTTTCTGCGATAAGGCTCCTACTTTTTGAGCATCTGCTGCAGGGCCTGTTCGTGTTCTTCCGTATGGTGGCAGAGGGCCTGGTAAGCGGCCGACAGCTCCAAAACCTCTTCCAGGCTCCTGCCTTGGGCCTGCTGAAACAACCGTTTGGCCAATCGCAGAATCCTGGCAGGCTGGCCGGCAATTTCCCGGGCCAGTTTTTTTGCCCTGTCCA
>CAZEOY010000185.1:0-6822 GCA_964513835.1 uncultured Syntrophobacteraceae bacterium | reverse complement strand
AGATCGAAAATAGTCTGTTCCGGGAGGCAAAGCAGGCATGGTTCATCCAGCGACCCGTTCGAAGATCAATCGGAGGTAGCGGTAGGTCTCAAGCAGCTTCGGACACCCCGTAATGCTCCCGCATGCTTCTCCTCTCTCTGAATGGAGCCGCTCTCCATCAGAGCACCGTTTTAAAGCTAACACCATCCCAAGTGAAAGCAACGCCGGAGTGCCGCGCCGATGTTTCCTCAACCCTCAGGAATCGCTCCTTTACCAGAAAGAGAGCCATTCGGTCGGGGCTCCTGCCCACATCATATGCCCGGGCTCTGCAGGCATCTATGCCGTCGGGATTGCCCGCAGACCGAAAAGGCCTATTGTATTTCGAAGGCGTTTTGAACCAGAAAGGACTGCGGCCATGAAGAAAGACGTGCTGCTGACGGGCTCTCCGGGCTGCGGCAAGACGACTCTCATCGAGAAGATCGCCTCCCGCATCGAAACGCCGGTTGCCGGGTTTCTCACCCGCGAAATTCGCGAGGCGGGCAGCCGGGTGGGCTTTTCGATCGAGACATTCGACGGAGTGAAGGGAGTCCTCGCCCGTGTCGGAAGAGAAGGTCTTCATCGGATCGGCAAGTACGGTGTCCGAATCGAGACGCTGGAGGCCGTGGCCGTCCCGTCCCTTTCGGTGAATTCCCGCAATACACTGGTGGTCATCGATGAGATCGGCAAGATGGAGTGCCTTTCCTCGGCATTCAGGAGAGCGGTGCTGGACGTGCTCGATTCTCGAAGCGTAGTCCTTGCATCCATCGCAAAGAGAGGGGATGCTTTCATGGAAGGGATCAAATCGAGGGCGGACGTCACAGTGCACGAGGTGACGATCGCAAATCGGGATGGACTCGTCGCATCCATTGCCGGCGAGCTTCGGTGGATGCTGGAAAGACAGGGCTCGTGACATGACCGAACGAAGAGGGGGACTTAAGCTACTTCCCTGCCTGGATTCCTCGGAGATGTCCGCATCCCGGAGGAGAGAGCTTGGAACCTCACGGCAAGAGGCGGCAGCGCTCGGCAGGTCCGCGCTGGAAGCGGTCCGCAAGGGACACTACGTCAATGAGGCCGGGGAGATCGTCGAGCTGAGCTCTTATGTCCAGGCTGCCTGCTCTGCAAAGGTGAGCGTTGCACCCGAAGATCCGCTGCCGACTGCGGAACGCATTCCGTTTCCTGAAACACACATCCAGGTCGCCAACGAAACGACACTCCAGGCGTCCCTGCGATTATTCCAAGATGGATTGAAGCCCCTGGCGCTCAATTTTGCCAACGGCATTCATCCGGGCGGAGGCTTTCTCGAAGGCGCGCGCGCCCAGGAGGAAGTTCTTTGCCGGTCGAGCGCTCTGTACCAGACGCTTCTCGGCGATCCGATGTATGAGCACCATCGCAGGCGCCGACGACCCGACTCCACCGACTGGGCGATCTATTCCCCTGATGTTCCGGTCTTTCGAAAAGACGACGGTTCCGCGCTCGATCGGCCCTGGCTGCTGAGCTTCCTCACGTGTGCGGCGCCCTATGCCCCCGCCGTCGGCCTCCAGGAAGCTACGGATCTCTTGCAGAAGCGTATCCATCGTGTGCTCGCCATTGCGCGGGCCTACGGACATGCCTCCCTCGTTCTCGGTGCGTGGGGCTGTGGCGCGTTCGCCAATGATCCGCATAGCACTGCCGTCAATTTTCGAGATGCGCTGGAGACCGAGTTCAGCGGGGCGTTCTCCGACATCGTTTTTGCCATCACGGATTGGTCGCCGGAGAGGAAGTTCCTCGGTCCGTTTCGTGATGTTTTCTGCGCCCACACACGGCCAAGCTCGAATCGGTAGTGGTGGGGATGCCGATATGCCCGTTCCTTCAGGTGGGTGGGAGGAAGGGGATCGGGTTTCGTGTAGGTGTCCGGCAGCACAATTCCGAATCCTATTCAAGATCTCGCGCAACGATCAGAAACAACCCGAAGCCCACTAACAGGCCGACCGCAGACCATCGGCTGCCCACGGCGCTTTCGTGCGCCTCTCGCAACGCATCCCCCACCACGGCAAGCGTGTAAAGCCCGGCAATTATAACCTGCGCAGCCATCTGGGGAATCCGGTTCTGCCCCCAGAGCAAGAAGTTCGCGAGCACGGCGGTAGCAACCATCGGAAAGATGAAAGATAAGGATATCAGGAATCCCTTTGCCCGTCCCGCGCCCTTGCGCTGAAAATTGGCGATGACGGCGGCCACTTCGATCTCAATCAGGGCTTCCTCAAAGGGCAAGATGGCGCATGTCTGTTACTGCCTATCCGGATCTCCCTGAGAAAGGTCGCAGCATCCCTTGTTTTGATCGTTGTAGCCCGGCCGAAATCTGGTCTATAAGTCACCCCTGACTGGAATGAGCATTGAAGACATCGCTATGATCTGGAAGAAACAGGCGGCCCATCAGGGATATCGTGGATTGAATGACTCGTCCGCCATCTCGAAAAACCGCATTGGCTTCAGGAGAAAATGATGTTTGTGAAGATCGATGACACCGTCATCAACACGGATCAGATCGTGACCATTGAATTTGACCCTGTCACGGAGAAGACCGAAATGCCTACCGTCAGGATGTTCATGTCCGACGGTAGCAAGCAGGCCTTTTTTTCAGAAACCGCTTGGAAAATCCTGGAACTGATTGGGTATGTGAAGCTGTAGATCGTTACGCCCGAGCCGTTCGAAGACGTGATCTCGAACTCGATAGACCCCGCACTCGAAAAGACAAGCCCGTAGGTTCGCCGCATACACATAGTGCGCATCCCAACACACGGGCATCTTTGGTCTTCCCGGTCAACAAGTAATATCCCCTCAGATCGACATGTCCATCGGCGATCAAGGTCTTCACGTCACCCCGAGAATCCACCCCTCTATCTTTGCCACCGTGCGCGCTTCCGGAGGTAGAGGCGGATCAAGGAAACCCGCCAGGCTTCCGTCGAGGTCGGACCGGCGCATCCATTCGGTGACGGAATATGCGTCCTGCTGGTCGGCGGTTCTCCCTTCCCGCTCGAAATTTCCTCTCCACAGCGACGGATAGACCTCACACACGGCCGAGCGGCCAGTGGGAATGTCCCAACCGTCGAACGGCCAGAAGTGAACTCGCCTCCCCACATGTAGGCGGAGATACCGCAGCCAGGGAAGGCCAGCATGGGTCGATTTGGCGACCGAGCCGGGCACATCGAAATGAAAGACCGACTTGGCCGTGCCGGTCCGCTCTTCCGTCATGCGCCGCCAGCGCGGGTCTCCGCGACGGGCCTGACCATTTCCCACGATGCCGTGGCGCACGAAATCGACGTAAACGTGGTCCCCGTCGGTTGGCCAGTGCTTTTGAAAATCGTCGAGGAAAAAGGTCCAGTCCGGCAGCAGATGATAGGTTTCAAAGTACCGGAGCGGGAAGGAAAAGCCGTGATCGATACCGACCAGCGGCGGCCGGTCTTCGGAAAGCATTTCAGCCAGCCAATGGGCGATGCCCCGCCTCGTCCAGTACTTGCGGGGACTTGGGGGTGGTATGACCTCGGTGGCCGGTGGCTCCCGATCCGCCATGTAGACCCTTAGACCTCTGAGGCTCGATCTCGGTGTTTCGGCACCGGAGTAGTCGATACCGACGTAGCGTTGGAAGGTCGGTTTGTGCATGCCGCTCACCAGTTCAGATCCTTTGACGCCAGTTCAGGTATGGATCTCTGTGAGATGGTGCAGTAAGGACTGGGGAAGACCAAACTCTCTCCTGCCCCTGGATGCCCATCAGTCCTCTTCGCCTGGATATTCCTTGTAGAAGATGCCTTCGAGATGGTTGTGAAACCCCCAGCCAATATTGACCGTGTCCGACACGATGGCCCGAAGGCGAGGACGGAATTTCTCAATCAGATGGGATGCACCAGATCCGCTGATCAGGTCGATCGCCTCCTCGAACGCTGATTCAAGGCTGCTGTAGAATTCTGCGTGGATGTCCCCGTACTGACGCGTGCAGGCAACACCCTGCTCGACATAATACACCAGCAATTCAGCTACGGATTCGAGGCGGGAGTCGGCTTTCTTCAAGTCATTGAGCGCCTTGCGTGCAGCAGCCAGGTTGATCTTTGGAAGTCCGCGGTCCGGGTTGAACTGACGGCGTATGGCACGTTTATACGGCTCCAGCAGGGATTCCTGGTCTCCGATCCCAAAACGAGAGGCCAGGAAGACCTTGTTTTCTTTGCTCAGATGATAAAGGTCACGGACGATCTGTACCATTTCCTTTTCATCCAAGGCCTTCAAGCCCGTTTTGATTTCCGACCATGAACGAAGTTTCTGACTGCTCACAGGACCTCTTTCCCTCGACGTCGTTTTCGCCAGCCGACACCCAGCCCGGCGATTTGGGGATAAGCACACTTTCCTCGAATCTGTTGAGTGGGGGGACCGCACCCCTCCAATGCCACATTCCTCGAAAACGCGCCCCGCTACATGACCCTGAACACTCTCGAGCGATAGTAGCGCAGTTCCTCGATCGAGGCCAGGATATCGGCCATCGCTGAGTGCCTTCCCGCTTCGGGCTTGTTGTAGGACCAGTCTGGATACCACCGGTTCACAAGCTCTTTGATCGTGGAGACATCCACATTCCGGTAGCTGGTGTGCCGTTCGAGATCGGGCATGCAAGCCTGCAGGAAGGCGCGGTCGATGGCTATGGAATTTCCTGCGAGAGGGCATCCTTTCGAGCGATCCGGCCCCGGATCTGGACAGTACCCGCGGACGAATTCCAATGCACGCCTTTGCGCAGCCGCGAGATCGAATGATGATTCCCGAATCCTCTCCAGCAGACCGGTTTGGGAGTGAGTCCTTTTCCCCCACTCGTCCATCCCGGCCAAAACGCTTTCCGGCTGACGAATGGCCTGGCCCACAGTACCCGATGGCCATCGGCCCAGTTCCCGAAGCTCCGCGTCCGTGATGACGACGGCAATTTCGAGGATAGTGTTGGATATGACGGCAAGTCCCGTCATTTCGAGGTCAATCCAGATCAGGTTGTTCTGGTCTTGGGACACATCACCCCCCTCAATTCCGAGTAGAGACTTTGATGGACAGCACCTTCGATACGCAAATCTGAATCGCTCAGCTCCGGGGTATTGATTGTTCCAGAGCCAGCGCTGGCAAAAGATTCCAGAAGTCCAGGCGCACTTTGTCTTCTCTCAACCATCGCTCACCGGTCTCCGGCAACCACCGACAGGTCATGCGTCATTCCCCGCGGTATCGTCTCTCTTCCTCATGAGACTGGAGAATGTTATCGAGGGTCGCCTGGATGCTGCGGATCAGAACCCTGATTTCATCCCAATCCTTGAGATCCTCGCCGGCGATGTCATAGAAAGCGTCTCCGGCGTCAGCCGCAAGATCGTTGACCTTCTCCAGGATCTCAATGACACGTTGTTCCGTGTTCATGGACTTTTCCCCTGTGGATCTCGGAACAGAAAGTTCAGTCGGATTTCCGAAGGACGAGGCAGCACAGGACTCCGACAAACTGAATGTCGCCTCTTCGAAAGCGCGTTCCCGGAACCAGTGCTTTCATCTCCTGGGCGCTCAGGAAGGGCTCCTCGAAAGAATGCAGCCAGAGCATACCCGTTTGAAGAGGGCCGAATTCGCGCCTGGCTGCCTCCGCGACCGTGGGTGGCAGTTTCCGGACCAAGTCGTAAATCAGGGCATGGCCACCAGCTTTTAGCACACGATAGGCTTCATTCAGTGCTTCTTCGGGATATTTCCAGTGATGGAGCGAGCCGGTGGAAAGAACGGCATCGAATGTGTGGTCGGAAAAAGGCAAGGACTCCGCCGCACCCGCTGCAAGGTGGATCGCCTTGCGCGCTCTGGCCTGTTTCATATTTCGACTGGCAACGTCCATCATTGCAGGCGAGATGTCCAATCCAACGATGGTCAGGTCGGGTAGCAGAGGCTCCATTGCCAGGATGAGCCAGCCGGGGCCGGTCCCAATGTCCAATACTCGCCCCGTCCGGACAAAATGGGCGACATGATCAGCGACCGGCTCGTATTGCCTGCGAAAGACCCTGGTTTGACTGATGAGATTGTAGAGAACCGTTCCGGGCCAAGGGATACCCTCGGGATGCCACCTGCGCAAGAAATCTCGCCACGCTTTGCTCATTCTATCTGTCCAAAGGCCGCGGAGGCTTTCCAGGTGACAAGACGGTCAGGGATCTGATACGGGGCCCCACTGAAGCTCGTTGTAACTCTCCCAACTGCCAGAATCGGCAATCGGGTCCGGTTGAGGCATTCACGATAAAGCAGCAGAGGTCGCCGTCATATCCTCCCGGTCGATACCGGTTCTGCCGCAGGGCCTGGATTCGACTCAAAGGATACCTTTAAGCCTCAAGGCTTCCAGGGTGATCTCCTGCCGGAATCGGCCGTCCTCGGGCTTCGTGATTTCTATGTTCGTTGCGAAAGACCATACCTTGTCACCGGCTTCGACATACCCCACGAGCCAGCCCACCTGCGGGGTGACTTTTTGCGCCCATCCGGTTTTCGCCCGAATGGTGTAGGCGGGGGTCTGTTCCATGACCATGAGCTTCCTCAGCAGTTCGTAGGAGGAGGCCTTGAATGGATACTCGCGTCCGTAGAGCCTTTTGAGAAACGTCACCTGCTCAACGGCGATGATTTCAAGATCGCCTTCCAGCCAAAAAGTGGTCACCTCGGGGCCGGCCTGCTGATTCCCGTAATTCATTTTGTGAAGATAGGACGCATATTTCTCGTTCCCCACCCGTTTGGCCAGTTCCTGATAGAACCATACACACGAGGAGGGGAAAGCCGTTTCAAGAGATTGATCCCTGTTCC
>CAZEOY010000184.1:1259-6923 GCA_964513835.1 uncultured Syntrophobacteraceae bacterium | reverse complement strand
CGGGCAATGGTTTGCTCGAACAGCTGCGCGTTCTCGATGGCGATGGCCGCCTGGTCGGCCAGCGTGGACAGCATCATCAAATCGGTGTTGCCGAATGAGTGCGGCGCGGCCTTGTCCACGCTCAGCACGCCGATGGGGTTTCCGTGGAGACTGATGGGAACCCCCAGGAATGCAATGCGCCCTTTCTCGATCCTGCGTGCGCGGGTCTTGTTCAGAAAAAGGGGCTCCTTGCTGATGTCCGGGACGACGAAGGGCTGAGCCGTCCGAAAGATCAGACCTGTCACCCCTTCAGTCACCCGGTATACGCCCCGTTTTCTCTCTTCCTCGTTGAGGCCGTGGGAGGCGCGGATCACCAGATAATCGTTCTCCTCATCCATCAGGGTGACCGTGGCCCTCTTCATGGTGAGGGATTCGGAGAGGATGGCGAGTATCCTCTCCAGAGTCAGCTCAAGATTCAGAGCCTGACCGATGACCCGGCTGATCTCGTAGAGTACCTTCAATTCGAGCTCACAAATCTTCGTTTCCATTTCCCGCCAAATGAGCACATCCTGTGCCATTGCGATGGTCTTTGGACTCACCCGCTCCAGGCAGTAGCCGAGATACCGGGCCCAGAGGGGCTCCAGGAGAAGATCCACACCCCTCATCTTTCCGAGAGTCCTCCCTGACAGGACAGGCGCTCGGCCAAATTCGCACGGTGGCAGAGGGTTCGCCTTGCCACAAAATTGTACATTTTTGGATCTTCGATTCATTCTTGAAACAATCTTGGGCTGCGAAGGGCCGGGCGATGAGCAGAGCGAATTGACAGAGGGTGGGCTTTCCGATAGCATCCTCGCACTGGAGTGATGCCATGATCATAGGGCTTGATGTAGGGGGGACCCACACCGACGTTGTGCTCATCGGGGAAGGGTGTATTCAGCGTCAGATCAAGGTGCCGACCGATCCATCGAACCTCTTCGACAGTGTCTGGACCGGTTTGGACGTGGTGACTCGGGACATCAATCCGGAACGGCTGCAACGCATTGTCCTCAGCACCACCCTCACCACCAATCTGCTTGTGGAGCGCAAGTTCACTGAGCCGGGAATGATCGTTTCCAGCGGACCGGGAATGGATGCCGAGTCGTTCCGAACCGGTCCCTTTTACTTCACCGTTTCAGGGTCTATCAATCATCGGGGCAGTGAGATCCAGTCCGTCGACCGGCTGGAGATTGAGGCCGTTGCGTCGAAGCTCAAGGCTGAAGGGATCAAACACGTCGGCGTGGTGGGCAAGTTTTCGGCCCGCAATCCCATCCATGAGATTCAGATTTGTGAGCTGCTGGGGGAGGATTTCGATTACAAGGTTCTCGGGCATCGCCTCTCCGGCAATCTGAACTTTCCGCGCCGCATCGCCACGGCCTACCTGAATGCAGCAATTTATCCCGTGCACAAGCGTTTTTACGAGGCGGTTCGGGACTCATTGCGTCAGAAAAGTCTTGATATACCTATCCATGTGCTGAAGGCGGACGGAGGGACCATGAGCCTTGAGTCTTCCCTGAACAACCCGGGACAGACCATGCTGTCCGGTCCTGCGGCCAGCGTCATGGGCGCCCTGCCGTTTTCGTCGGAGCATGAGGAGACCCTGGTCCTCGATATCGGGGGCACCACGACCGACATGGCGATTCTGATCGGGCGTGTTCCGCTCCTGGAGCCCCTGGGCATCGAGCTGCGCGGCGTCAAGACGCTCATTCGCGCCCTCAAGACCCGTTCTATCGGTGTGGGGGGGGACAGTGCCGTGAGGGTCGTGGGCACGCGAATCACCATAGGGCCGGACCGCATGGGACCGGCGATGGCCTACGGGGGGCCGGTGCCCACTCCCACCGATGCCCTGTTTGTTCTTGGAAAGATGACGGATGGAGACCTTGAGGCCGCACGCCGAGGGATCCTCTCCCTCGCAGAAGCTCTGGGGCTGGAGGCTGAAGAGGCTGCTGCCCTGATTTTTGATATGGCCTGCAGAATCATTTTGGACGAAGCCGCGCAGATGATCGCGGACATCAACAGCCAGCCCGTCTACACGGTTCACGAACTGCTGGAGGGGCATCAGGTGCGGCCGGCCGAAATTCTCATTCTGGGGGGGCCTGCGCCCTATTTCGCATTTCGACTGGCGACCCTCACCGATTTTCAAGTACACGTCGTCCCTCAGTGGCATGTGGCCAACGCTGTTGGCGCCGCTCTGGCGAGGAACACCTCCGAAGTCACGGTTTTCGCCGACACGGAGAGGGGGCTGTGCATTGCGCCGGAGGAAGGTTTTCGGCAGGCCGTTCCCCGGGACTTCGACAAGCCGGGGGCGGTGGAGGTGGCCTACAGACTGCTCTGGGCCAGGCACGCCCGCGAGGGGGGATCGGACGCGGAAGCGGACGTTGAGGTGGTCGAAGAGTCCGAGTTCAGCATGGTGCGCAATTTCTACATGTCGGGGCGCAACATTCGTGTCAAGGTGCAGGTGAAGCCCGGTCTGATTCCCGAGTACCGCAGCATCGCCGAGAGCCTCTTCAAGAGCTGCCCGATGCCGGGTGGGGGATGAAGTTTGAAGTTACAGGTTTCGAGTTGCTGGTTTCCGGTGTAAAGGAGCCCTCGAATGCTTCGAGCAAAACACAAGACGGGCCTTGTCTTTTTTCCCGCCTTTGACTGGGCTATCAGCTCCACTCACCCCGAGCGGGAGGAACGGCTGCTTTACACCCAGGATCAGGTCTTTGAAGAGGGACTCCTGGATGTGGAAGGGATCGTCGAGTACAAGCCGGACCTGGCCACCATTCAGGACATCAGGAGGGTTCACTTTTGCGTTCCCGATGAGTGGCGCGTTGTGACGGAGTCCCATCTCATCAGCGCCGGGGGGGCGAAAACCATCGGGATTCAGGTGCTGGAAAAAAAAGTCGAGCGGGGCTTCGCCCTCGTGAGGCCACCGGGGCATCATGCCATGCGCGTGGTCCACGGTGCCCGCGGTTTCTGCAACATCAACATTGAAGCCGTCATGATCGAGTATCTCAGAGAGGCCTATGGCATCGACCGTGTGGCTGTTGTCGATACCGACTGCCATCACGGAGACGGCACCCAGGACATTTATTGGCACGATCCCGATACGCTTTTCATCTCCCTTCATCAGGACGGGCGCACCCTCTATCCCGGTACGGGGTTCGACGGCGAGGTCGGGGGGCCGACGGCGCTGGGCGCCACCGTCAACATCCCTCTGCCTCCGCGCACATCCGAGGAGGGATTTCTGTACGTTTTGGACGAAGTGGTTCTGCCCGTCCTCCGGGAGTTCAAACCTGAGCTGGTGGTCAATTCTGCGGGCCAGGACAACCACTATAGCGACCCCATTACCAACATGTGCTTTTCAGCTCAGGGCTACGCCGAACTGACCCGTCGCCTGAAGCCCGATATTGCTGTGTTGGAAGGGGGGTATTCCATCGAAACGGCTCTGCCCTATGTCAATGTCGGGATCATCATGGCCATGGCCGGCCTGGATTTCGGGGGCGTGCGCGAGCCCGACTACAACCCCGGCAGAACCAGGCAGTCCGCTGATACGACCCGGTACATCGAGAGGCTGGTTCAGAACATCCATGAGAGGAGGCGCAGGATCCCCGAGTGGAGGGAGCAGATGGTCGGAAGGGAGGAATATTTCGACCGGGAGATGCACATCTACTACGATACGGACAATATCAGCGAGGCCCGCAAGGAGAAGCTGCGTGTGTGCCCCGAGTGCCCGGGCACCCTGGGAATTGATTCCAGGGCGGACAACGGGTACCATATTTACGGAGTGCACATCCCGAGAAAGGCCTGCAAGGCTTGTCAGGAACTGGGGTATCAATGGTTTGATGCCGCGGACTTCAGGCGTTTCAGTCACGTATTGCTGCAAGACAGAACGTGCGATCAGTACATTGCCCGCAAGGATTAGTGGATCGAGTGGAGCCTATTTACGTTCAGAACTTTACCCTGCCCGACCTGGAGCTCTGGGTCGAATCCATCGGGGAGCGTCGTTTCCGGGCCAGGCAGGTGTTCCGGAATGTTTACGGAAGGCACATCAACGACTGGGGAGAGTGCAGCGATCTCAGCAAGATGTTCCGGCTCCAGCTGGAGCACGGTGCTCACCTGCATGCCCTGACGCTGCAGGAGGTGAGGGAGGCGTCCGATGCAACGCGGAAATACCTGTTCGAACTGAGGGACGGCCTGCGCATCGAATCGGTATTGATCCCCGATCCTCCGCGCCAGACGCTGTGCCTGTCGAGCCAGGTTGGATGCGCCCTGGGTTGCACGTTTTGCCTCACGGGAACGATGGGGCTCAGAAGGAACCTCACCACCGCTGAGATTGTGGACCAGGTTTGTCGGGTTCAGGAGGATGTGGGTGCGGGAAAGCGCGTCACCAACCTCGTCTTCATGGGAATGGGGGAGCCCCTGGCCAATCTCGATGCGGTGGTGCGGGCCATACAGATTTTGTCGGACCCGTTGGGCCTGGCTTTTTCGCATCGACGGATCACCCTTTCAACGGCCGGCCTGGTGCCGCAGATGCTTCGCCTGGGAAGCATGACGCCGGTCAATCTGGCCGTGAGTCTTCATGCGGCGGAGAATGCCCTCCGGAGCGAGCTGATGCCCGTCAATCGCACCTATCCCCTGGAGCAGCTCATCAGGGCCTGCCGCGAGTACCCGACTCCGCCTCGCAAGCGGATCACCTTTGAGTACATCCTGCTGGATGGGATCAACGACTCTCCCCACCAGGCGCGGGAGCTGGTGAGACTGCTTCACTCCGTGCGCTCAAAGGTGAATTTGATCCCGTTCAATCCGCACGAGGGATCGTCTTTTGGCAGACCCTCGGACCGGGCGATCCTGGCTTTTCAGGAGGTGCTGCAAAAGGCTCAGATGACGGTGATCATCCGGGAAAGCCGGGGGGCCGACATCGGAGCCGCCTGCGGGCAGCTTGTGGCTGGCTCGGCGTGCACCTGAAACGCCTGGACTTGAAGGATGACGGATAAGAGCGCCGGCTGGCAGGGGCTGAGCGATCCTGGCCCGTGCTCGAGGGATCCCGCACGGGCAAGGTTGGCGAGTGTTTTGAATGGGCCATTCAGGGGAGAGTTGACATTGAAACCTGATTTCAGTAAAGAAAACGGGCTAATACCCGTGATCGTGCAAAGCGTGGCCAATGGCAGGGTTTTGATGCTCGCCTACATGAACGAACTGGCATGGGAAAAGACGCTTGAAAGCGGAAAGGCGACGTACTGGAGCCGCTCCCGCAAGAAACTCTGGCTCAAGGGAGAGGAATCGGGAAACGTGCAATGGGTTCGAGAAATCTACATCGACTGCGACGCCGACACGGTTCTGCTCAAAGTCGAGCAGGTGGGCGGGGCCGCCTGCCACACCGGTTATGAAACCTGTTTCCACAGGCGATTTGTGAAAGGGCAGCTGGAGACGATCGGCCAGCCCGTATTTGATCCCAAGGAGGTTTACAAGAAGTGACGCAGCTTGTTTTGGGCATTCCAAAAGGCAGTCTTCAAGAATCGACTCTGCGCTTGTTCTCCCAGTCCGGCTGGCGCATCTCTCTTTCTGACCGCAACTACTTTCCCGAGATCAACGACCCGGACATCAGCTGTTCCATCTGCCGTGCCCAGGAAATGTCCCGCTACGTGCACAGCGGAACATTCG
>CAZEOY010000184.1:0-1249 GCA_964513835.1 uncultured Syntrophobacteraceae bacterium | reverse complement strand
ACCGGCAAAGACTGGATCATGGAAAACGATTCCGATGTGGTGGTCGTGGCCGACCTGATTTACTCGAAGGTGAGTCAGCGCCCGGCCAGGTGGGTTCTTGCGGTACCGTTTGACTCGCCGGTTCAGGAGTTGAAGGACTTGCAGGGCAAAAAGATTGCCACGGAGTTGGTTAATTTCACCAAGCGGTATTTTGCCGCCGAAGGGGTGGACGTGCAGGTCGAGTTCTCCTGGGGAGCCACGGAAGCCAAGGTCATTGCCGGCCTTTGCGACGCCATCGTGGAGGTGACGGAGACGGGGACCACCATGCGCGCCAACGGGCTCAGAATCGTGAAAGAGCTCATGCAGTCCAACACCCAGTTGATCGCCAACCGGCGTTCGTGGGAGGATCCCTGGAAGCGGGAGAAGATCGAGCAGATTTCGCTGCTGCTCCAGGGCGCGCTTCGAGCGGAAGACCTGGTGGTGATCAAGATGAACGTCCCGGAGGCCAAGCTGAACGGTGTCATCGAGCTCCTCCCGAGCCTGAACGCGCCCACCATAGCCCATTTGTACAAGAGTGACTGGTTGTCCGTGGAGACGGTAGTCTCCAAAAGAATTGTCAGGGAGCTGATCCCTCAAGTCATCAAGCGAGGGGCCGAGGGCATCATTGAATACTCACTGAACAAGGTGATCTAATGATCCGAGAATCCCGTTTTCCTCCACTGTTCCTGTTTATGATCCTGGCCTTGTCGTCCTGTGCGCATACCGGCTCGGATCCCATGATGCGGCTCAGCGGGGAGGAATTGGTAGAGATCGGGGAAAAGTACCTGGGGGCAGGAGAACTGGGATTTTCCATTCAGTACCTGATGGCTGCGGAAAAGAAGCGTCCCAGGGACCCGAAGGTCCATTACCTGTTGGGCGCGGCGTTTGATCAGCGCGGAATACCCGAAAAAGCTGTTGAGCATTACCAGAAAGCCATCGAGTTGAAGCCGGACTACTCCGAGGCCTACAACAGCCTGGGCGCTCACTATGCCACCCATGGAAATCTGCAGAAGGCCGAGGAATGCTTCAAAAAGGCGCTCTCCAACCCGGCCTACATAAGTCCTTCCTATGCCTTCTACAACCTCGGGCGGGTCTACGAAAAGCAGGGGCTGCCTGAAGAGGCTCTGAGGCGGTATCAGCAGGCTGTGCGGCTCGAGCCCAACTACGGCGCAGCCTATTATCGCATGGGCATGATCCTTGAGAATTTTAAGCGGATCGATGAGGCGCGTGA
>CAZEOY010000183.1:0-6926 GCA_964513835.1 uncultured Syntrophobacteraceae bacterium | reverse complement strand
CATTGAGGATCCATCGTCCAACCTCGTCCTTCTGGAGAAGGTCAAAGGATTCGGCATTCCCTACGAGAGGGTCCTCCAGGCCGAGGGAAAGAAATATGCATGCGAGCCAAAATGGCCGCAGGGAGCGACAGCCTCCGCCGCGAATCACCCGGTGCCCGATCTGGAAGGCCTGACCCTCTATGATCGGGGCAAAGGGCAGGGCTATCTTCTGGCTTCCAGCCAGGGAGCCAGCGAATTTGTGGTCTTCGACCGCGCCAGCGGCGCATACCTCGGCAAGTTCAGCATTGCGGAGGATGTCATCGACGGATCCGAGCAATGCGACGGTGCCCACGTGGTCAGCAATGATCTGGGAGGCGAGTTCTCGGGCGGGCTTCTCGTGGTGCACGACGGGGAGAATACTCCCGAGGTGCGGGACCAAAACGGTGTGGTGCGGGATAACACCAACTTCAAGTACGTGCCCTGGTCGGATATAGCCAAGCGGCTGGGGCTTGCGACCGGCAGGGAATAGCGCATAGCAAAACCTCCCCGTGAAAGTGCCGGGGAAACCACATGAATCACGGAAAGCATGGGCGAGCAGGCTCAAGCCTGATCCCATGCCCTTTATCATAGCCTGGAGGAACCCCGGAACGCCATTCCATAACAGGCTGTTGGCGCCTCATCGTCGACGGGTGTTTTCAAAGCACCGTTCAAAGCACCGCCGCGGGGCAGAGCCCTACAGCGGGATCTTGTCAATGCCGTCTGCAGCGTAATCGATTCCGTCGTCCACGGGGTTGCCCACCACCGGTACCACCGAGACAATCGCACCGCCGACCCGCATGGGAACGGTGACTACCTTGGTCAGAAAGCATCCGCTCAGCAGGAAGGCGAGAGGGATCAACAGCAACAATTTCATGGGCATGTCAGGACCTCCTTTCAGAAATCCGGGACCTCAGTTATCAAAATAACCACAGAATGCCCTTTGAGATAGGAGAATTTGACAGATCCCTGTCTGATGAGCATTCAACATTCAAATACCGTTTCCTCGAGGAGACCCGCCCCGGTGGCTTTCACGTTGTCCAGCTTTCGCTTGAGGAGTTCGCCCGAGAGGACCGGGAATTCGATGGAGCAGGACGCAACGAAGCCGCAGAAGACGTGTTCGCCCTTGACCTCGACACACAGTAGGCCTGCCGTCTTGAGGTGCTCCCTCGGTTCTTGAGTCACCCTCAACGATGTGTTGCCGCGCTCGCTTGCAGTGTCGGGCTGCTTGGTATCGAGGGTGATCAGTTCAGGGATGCCCCCTCCCGGTCAGGTTGGAGGGGGACGTCCGTTTCGATTCAGTCGCGCGAGGCCTGCCCTCGGAAAAATGACTTGATATGAAATGTTTTCTGGTCAACAAAATGGCGGTGAGGAAAATGCTTCCGGACAGAGTCGCCCGGGGCAATACAACGCATTCATTTCTCCCTTCGGTCGAAATGACAAACATAGGGGCTGGATGCTTAAGTCAACGGTATTGTCCCCCCCCGGGGGGGCAGACCTCGGCATATGCTCCGCAGCACGGCAATCCGCCCGGAATCAGGCGGCTCAGGGCTCATCCCCGACGCCGACGGGGCAATGCTCTGGATGACAAAAACCCATTTGTTTGAGAAAGGCACTCATGCTCAAGCCCATAAGGCCCAAACGCATATCCGACCAGGTCTTTGAGCAGTTGAAGGATCTCATATTCAAAGGCCACCTCAAGCCGGGCGAAAAGATGATGACCGAAAGGGACCTGGCCCAGGCCTTGGGTGTCAGCCGGCCCACGGTGAGGGAGGCCATCAACAAACTGGTAAATTTGGGGGTGGTTGAGCACAGGCAGGGACAGGGGACGTTCGTCAAATCCCCATCGGACGACTCGCAGAAGAACCCGTTGGCCGCCATCATCAGCGACCGCGAATCCGATCTCGTGGAACTCCTGGAGGTGAGGCTCGGATTGGAGTGCAATGCAGCGACCCTGGCGGCCCAAAGGGCCACGGAAGAGGATATTCGAGCCCTCGAGAGGTGCCTGGATGAGATGGTCGTAGAAGTCGAGAGAGGGGGGCTGGGAAGCGATGCCGACGTCTGTTTCCACATGGCCATTGCTTTTGCGAGCGGCAACGAAGTCCAGATCCGCATCATGAGAAGCCTCTATGACATGATGTTTTACGGAATCCGCCAGAATCTCCAGCATCTCTATACGGAACCGGATAACCTGAAGGAAATCATCCGTCAGCATGCCGCTGTCTTCGAGGCCATAAGAGACCGCAACCCCGGCGCTGCCTTCGAGGCCATGAAGCGCCATATCCAATACGTCCTGGATTTCTTCCGAAAACAAAGCCTGGGGGCTTAGCCGGAGCACCCGCCTGGAGAGCCATCCTTCTCTGGGGTTGACGGCGCCTGCATGCGAGCGGACAGAAAAGTCAGAGGAGAAATAGAAGTCTGCAGAAGTCTCTCTCCTCTCGGAAGCTCTTCCATTCCCGACTTGGTTCGTGGTGTTTTGCTTCACCATAGCCAGATTCCCGTGCATTTGCTAAATTAATGCGGTTTGATGGGCCGAGAAGCCACCTGTATTTTCACTATCTATCCCGTAATCCCGCGAATCTGAAGAAGCCTGAGGGGCTTGGGGCCCGCACCTGTTTCGTGAGATCGCTCTGCTTCGCGAACCTCATCGAAGGGTCCATGGGAGCAGACATTATCTCCTTGCCGATCAAGGTGCCCACACCCCGAGGAGTGTGAGAGCCACTTTGTTCCAAGTACTCCAGGAAATGAACAGGGAAAGTCATGAGTGAAGTGGAACGTCAACAGAGAGATCCGAGTCAGGTCTTGCGTATGGCTGATGCGCGTGTGCTGGGGCTAATCCTGGCTGCACAGAACATGACGTTTAGTTTGCCCGACACAACCCGCATCGCTGAGTTCTATGCCCAGACCCTGATCTCAATACCCGGGATCACCGCGTGCAGGGTCTGTCTGGGAGGGAAGGCAGTCCAGGCAGGCGAAATGGAAAGCAGCGTCTGCGCGGAGTGCGAAACCCTGCGCCGTTTGGCCCGGGAGGACGATGCGCCCGTTCCGACGGACTCGTGGCTCAAGTGTAACCTGGACGCCCAGCCTGGCATGAGGGTTATCGCCATCGATTCCTGCCGGTATCGTTTCGGGTTCTTTGTCTTCAAAATCGAACAGGCCGCCTTTAGTGAGGTTTACCAACGGGTTATCAACAATCTCTCCAACCACGTTGCTCTCATCCTCGAAAATCGCTGGCAGAAAGACTTGCTGCTGAAGGCACATGTCGAATTGGAGCGCAAGGTGGCAGAACGCACTCATGATCTGACCGCGGCCAACGAAGCGCTTAAGGCCTCCCGCCAGGCTTCTCTGGATTTGATGAAAGAGGCTGCGGAAGCTCGAAAGCGCGCGGAACGGGCCAGCGCCGCACTGCAGCTTGAAATCGCCGAACGCAAACGGGCGGAGGCCTCTCTTCTGGAGTCGGAAGCGAAGTACCGTGCTGTCGTGGAGAATTCGCTGGCCGGTGTATACATCATACAGGACGACCTGCTTCGCTTCGTCAATGCACGATGGTGCGAGATGTTTGGCTACACTTATGAAGAGGCTGTCGACAAGCTGAATCCAGTCACAGATCTGACTCCGATTGAGGACAGGGGAATCATAGAAGAGAATCTGAGGAAACGATTGACCGGTGAGGTTCATCGTATTGAATATGACACAAGAGCCATAAAAAAGAATGGAGAGATCATCTCCGTCAAGATCCTCGGATCCGCCGTGACGTACAAGGGCCGCCCGGCGGTTTCAGGGACGATTATCGACATCACCGAGCGCAAGAGAGCTGAGAACATCATGGAGGCGCGCCTTCGCCTGCTGGAATTTTCTATCTCCTACTCGATGGACGATCTGCTCACCGCAACGCTCGACGAAATTGAAGCGCTGACCGGAAGCACGATCGGTTTCTACCATTTTCTCGAGTCAGACCAGAAGACGCTCTCGTTGCAGAACTGGTCGACGAATACTCTCAAGGCCATGTGCACGGCCGAGGGAAAAGGCAGTCATTATGACACTTCCCGGGCGGGGGTCTGGGTCGATTGCGTACGCGAACGTCGCCCCGTCATCCACAACGATTATGTTTCTCTCCCTCACCGCAAAGGTCTCCCGGAGGGTCATGCCCCGGTCTATAGGGAAGCCGTTGTCCCGATCTTCCGAGGCAACCTGATCAAGGCGGTGGTCGGTGTGGGCAACAAGCCTGCTGAATATGAAGAAAGCGACATCCAGATCATATCCCAGCTGGGTGACCTTTCATTGGACATCGCCGAGCGCAAGCAGGCGGAAGAGGCTTTGATCGACAAGAGCCAATTCATTGCGTCGCTTCTGCGGGCCATACCCGTGGCGGTTTTCTACAAGGACAAGGAGGGCAGGTACCAGGGGTGCAACGATGCCTTTACCGAGATCATGGGCGTCACCGCCGAGGAGATCAGAGGCAAAACCGTGTATGAGCTCTGGCCGACTGAGCTCTCCCAGAAGTATCATGAAATGGATCTGGAGCTCATTCGGAGGCAGGAGCACCAGGCGTACGAATTCCAGGTCAAGGCCGGAGATGGCCAGTTGCACCCCGTTATCTTTGCCAAGGACGTCTACCTGGACAGGCACGGGGAAGTGGCGGGTCTGGTCGGAGCCTTTCTCGATATATCCGAGCACAAACGCGCAGAGGAAGCCCTGCGCCAGACGAACGAAATCCTGCGCGCCATGCTGGACGCAGCTCCCGTAGGGATATTCGACCTGGACCTGGACGGACGGGTAAAAAGCATCTGGAACCCCACAGCCGTGCAATTGCTGGGCTGGCAGCGCGACGAGGTGCTGGGGCAATTCCTGCCGTCTGTTCCAAAGGAACGAGAGGAGGAGTTCGCCCAGTTTCGAGAATGGATTCGCTCCGGAAACCCCCTGCTTGGAAAGGACTTGGTGCGGCGTCGCAAGGATGGCTCCGAGATCGAATATAGCCTCTATGCTGCCCCGGAATACGATGACGACGGCAACGTTATCGGAAACATCGCGGTGATCGTCGATATCACCGAGCGCAAGCGGGCAGAGAGGGCCCTGCTCCGCTCGGAGCAGAGGAAAACCATCCTCAACCAGATCGCGAACGTCTTCCTGACCGTCCCGGACGACAAGATGTATGCCGAAATCCTGGAAATCGTTCTGCGGGTGTTCAAGAGCGAGTTCGGTATTTTCGGGTTCATTGCCGAAAATGGGGACCTGGTGGTCCCGAGCCTGACCAAAGGTATCTGGGATGAGTGCCAGATACCTGACAAATCGACTGTCTTCCCCCGTGCTGCCTGGGGTGGGAGCCTGTGGGGGAGGGCCATTCGAGAGAAGCGTACATTTCGTTCGGACGGACCATTCAGGAAGCCGAAGGGACACCTCCATATCCACACGTTTCTTACCGTGCCGATTCTTTTCGGGAACGAGACTATCGGTTTGATTTCATTGGCCAATGGAGATCAGAGCTATACCGGGGAAGATGAAGACTTGCTCGAAAGCATCGCCGGCAGCATCTCACCCATCCTCAACGCCAGGCTGCAACGAGACTGGCAGGAAAAGGAGCGTGAACGCGCAGAGGTGGAGCTTAAGGAATACCGTGATCATCTTGAGGAACTGGTCAGAAAGCGCACCGAGGAGCTTGCCATGGCAAAAGAGCAGGCTGAAGCGGCCAATCAGGCAAAAAGCGCTTTTCTCGCCAATATGAGCCATGAGCTGCGTTCACCGCTCAACGTCATCCTGGGTTACACTCAATTGATGGAGAGAGACTCTGTGGTCAGCAAGGCAAACCGTGAGACTCTATCCGCCATCAGCCGCAGCGGAGAGCATCTGCTCACCCTCATCAATGATGTTTTGGAAATGTCGAGAATCGAAGCCGGTCATAGCGCATTGAGAAAAGAAGGCTTCGACCTTCACAGGGCTCTCCTCGGCATCGAGGAAATGAAGCGCAGTCGGGCCACGGCCAAAGGAATACAGTTCTCTCTTCAAGTGGCTTCGGATGTTCCCCGGTTTATCGCAACGGATGAATCCAAACTGCGACAGGTGCTCCTCAACCTCATCGGCAACGCCATCAAGTTTACTTCACAAGGCAGCGTCACACTGCGGGTTTCGAATGCAACGGGATACAAAACGGAGGGGGAAGCAGAGTCTCCCACGGTCTGGCTGATCTTCGAAGTTGAAGACACGGGTGTCGGAATCGCGCCTGAACAGGCTCGCAGCATCTTCGACCCATTCGTACAAGCAGGTCATGGAGAATCGAGCAACGCTGGCACCGGCCTTGGATTGGCCATCAGCCGCAAATATGTACAACTTATGGGCGGCGATATTCATTTTATGAGTTCGCCGCGTGGGGGTTCTGTCTTCCGGTTTGATATTCACGCTGACTTGGTTGGACCCGCTGACGTGGTCGAAGCAGAGCAGTCCGTGACCAGGGTGGTTGGCCTTGTACCCGGGACCCCTGCCTACCGCATCCTTGTTGTGGAGGATATGGAAGAAAGCCGCTTATTGCTGCGCAAGCTGCTTGAGTCTGCAGGCTTTCAGGTGCGAGAGGCCGTAAACGGGCGCGAAGGAATCAAGGAATTCGAGCGGTGGAGGCCCCACCTGATCTGGATGGATATGCGCATGCCGGTGATGGATGGATATGAAGCTGCCCGCAGGATCAAAGCATCCGACCCGGGCGGGCGAACCAAAATCATCGGCATCTCTGCCAGTTCCTTCGAGGAACAAAAAGAGTTCGCCTTATCCTCCGGCTGCGACGACTTCGTTCGGAAGCCCTTTCGAGAAGCGGATATTTTTGAAGCCATCGGCAGGCATCTGGGCGTTCAGTACGTGTATGATGTGGAAGACATTCCTCCTGCAGGGAGGATCAGTGGCAAGGCAGAGCAAGCTTCGGTAAC
>CAZEOY010000182.1:5449-6947 GCA_964513835.1 uncultured Syntrophobacteraceae bacterium | reverse complement strand
TGAAGAAGGTCCGGGGCGGCAGCGAGGGTGATTTTCGCGGGAGAGCGGAGCGCAGGCTCACGCGCGGCCCCGCCGAATCCGGCGAGCTTTCCGCACAAGCTGCCCGCGAAATGATCCATGAGCTGCGAGTGCATCAGGTCGAGCTTGCGACAGACGGGGTCGAAGCCATCGAGCTGTTTCGCCGGGCGAGGGACGGCGGCGCTCCCTTCGATGTGGTCATTCTGGATCTGACCATCCCTGGAGGCATGGGAGGGAAGGAGGCCGTTCAGAAGCTGCGTGAAATCGATCCTCACGAAAAAGCCATAGTATCGAGCGGTTATTCCACTGATTCGGTGGTGGCCGACTTCAGACGATTCGGTTTCGATGGGGTGTCACCAAGCCTTACCAGATGAGAGACCTGGCCAGGATACTCCGGGAAATGATGGCGGATTGAAGACAGCAGCATATGCGAGCGGGCCTGATAGGATAATAAGTGACTATCTCAAAACCACAAGACTGCCATCGATCGTCATTCAGACGAAAGCCGGAATCCAGGTTCTATGCGGTTCACTGGACCCCGGCTTTCGCCGGGGTGACGGTATCGGAGGGTTTTGAGATAGTCTCTAAGTAGTTTAAGATAAATGGGCGGCATGCTCGTCCACGGCTGAGAGGAATAGAGATGTTGCATGCAACGGAAGTGTTGCATGTTTTCTGTGTCTTATGCAACACTCTTTCCTCTCGTGCGCAAACCCTGCGACGGATTTCATTCTTCTGTAAGTATCCTTAGATATTGACTAAAAGTAGAGCTCGACGATTCTCGATTCCTTGGGCATGGAATTTGCCCGATGTTTATGCTGCATTGAGAACGAGAGCATAGTGAGCACCCTGGTGAGAAGCTCGGTCCTCCCGTTATTTGCCAAAGGGAGCCCTGAATACCATCTCCCCGGCGATTCAACGCCCGGTAATGCCAGGACCTTACTGCCATCGGTTGAGAAGGTGATATTGGAAATGGCCTCTGCATCATCAGCTCAGGCGGAGTGAAAGTCTGCCTGAGCAGGAAGGGCCGTTACAGAAGGGAGTGACCCCATGCAGCAAAGTTTTGATCCCGAGCAGTTATTGGAGGAAATGCGGAGCCACTTCCGGGGGCTTAGAGGCTGGCGGATTGCCGCCGGCATCCTGGGAGCGTTCGTGCTGCTCTTGCTCTGGTCGAGTTGGTTCACGGTGCAGCCCGAGGAGACAGGAATCATCCAGCGCTTTGGGGCGGTGAAGCGGACGGTAGGTCCGGGCCTGCACTTCAAGTTGCCAGACGGAATCGAGAAGGTCCGCAAGATTCCCACGGCCCGAGTCCTCAAGGAGGAATTCGGTTTTCAGACGACAGCCGTCGCGATTGCCGGGAAGCGAACCCAATACGCGGACAGCAAGGCCTACAAGGATGTGTCCATTATGCTGACGGGAGACTTGAACGTGATCGACGTACAGTGGATTGTACAGTACCGGATTGAGGAGCCGATCCACTACC
>CAZEOY010000182.1:0-5439 GCA_964513835.1 uncultured Syntrophobacteraceae bacterium | reverse complement strand
GGTCGGCAACCGTTTGGGGAGCGACGTCCTCACCGTCGGCCGCGTGGCCGTTTCCACCGAGGTGAAGGAGGAGATGCAGAAAATTCTGGCGGAATACGAGGCCGGGGTACGTCTGATCACTGTGGAGCTGCAGGATGTGACACCGCCGGACCCCGTCAAGCCTGCCTTCAACGAGGTGAACGAAGCCCGCCAGGATCGGGAACGCACGATCAACCAGGCCCAGGAGCAGGCCAACCGGGAGATCCCCAAGGCGCGGGGCGAGGCGGCCCGCAGCATCAGCGAGGCGGAGGGCTACACCCTCGAGCGGGTTAACCGGGCCAATGGAGAGGCCACGCGCTTCCGTGCCATCCTGAATGAATATCAGCGTGCGCCGGAAGTCACTCGCCGTCGCCTCTATCTGGAAGCCATAGGGGCCATCCTGCCCGAAGCAAAGGCCTTGTATATTGTGGACAGCGAACAGAAGGCCCTGGTGCCCTGGCTTCCCGTGGAAGCGGGACAGATGCCTCAAGCAGGAGGGAGCAAACCATGAACAACCTTGTGAAAGTGGGACTCGGAGTCTGCGTGCTGGCGATCCTCCTCGTTCTCTTCGGGGCCGTATACACTCTGGAGGAGGGGCAGCAGGCCGTCATTCTTCAGTTTGGCCGGCCCGTCGGACAGCCGGTGACTGAGGCGGGCCTGCACTTCAAGCTTCCTTTCATCCAGAACGTCCGCCGCTTTGAAAAACGCCTCCTCATCTGGGATGGGGACCCGAACCAGATCCCGACCAAAGGGCGCGAATTCATCTGGGTGGACACGACGGCACGCTGGCGAATCGCCGACGCCAAAAAGTTCCTGGAAAGCGTCGACACAGAAGCCGGGGCTCAGTCCCGCCTAAATGATATCATCGATTCTGTGGTCAGGGACCAGGTCTCAGCCAGTGAGCTGGTGGAACTGGTGCGAAGCGCGTCTTGGGAGGTTCCTCCGGGAGAGGTCTTGGAAGAGGTCCCCGCCGAGATGCAGGAGGAACTGAAGAAGAAGATTGCTCGCGGGCGCGAGGAGATCACCCGGACCATCCTGGGAGAAGCGCGGAAGATCATCCCTCAGTACGGGATTGAACTGGTGGACGTGCGCATTAAACGCCTGAATTACGTGGAGAGTGTCCAGGAGAAAGTGTATGTCAGGATGATCTCAGAGCGCAAGCGGATCGCCGCCCAGTTCCGGTCCGAAGGGGAGGGCCGCAGCGCCGAAATCCTCGGGACCATGGAGAAAGAGCTGCGCCAGATCCGATCCAACGCCTACAGACAGGTTCAGGAGATCCAGGGAAAAGGCGATGCCGAGGCCACGCGCGTATACGGAGAAGCCTATGGCGGCGACCCGGAATTCTACGCTTTCTCGCGCACTCTGGAGGCCTACAAGGAGGGGCAGAACAAGAACTCAGTGATGATCCTCACCACGGACAGCGACTACTACCGGTACCTGAAAGAGGCTGGGGCACATCCGGACCGGCCAGCTCGATAGTGTGATGAGACAGATGGGGAAGACTGTCTGGGATTCAAACAGCCGTTGATCGTCATCATCGAAGAGATTGAAGCCTATGTAAGGACGCTCGCCTTGGACAACGGTCTTGGAAATTCTGTGGAGCTTCTTGACCCCGACGTCTGGCAAGTCTGAAAAGCCGGAGAAGCATTGTCCGTGAGGGTCCAGTTGATGCAGACTGTTCTCCCCGTCATCTTTACGGTCATCATGGCCGTCGGGTCGAAGGAGCCGGCCGATCGATCGAGGATTTCCAGCCCAAGGGCATTGAATAAACGGGGCGATGCCTTCGTACGGGGATATTGTCGGCTGAGGCCGGAAAAATGGCTGACCAAAGGAGCTGTTGAATGGGCGATAAGACCAGCCTTTCGAACGTCGGCGCGCTGGTCTCGGTGCCCTGCGGTGTCGTGCATACACGCTTCGTTGCACATTTGTCCCCGCTATATGCTGTTTTGAGCTGGTTCTGCGGGCAGTATTGCTCGGTGCGGTGCACCGCGTTCTGGCCTCGACGGGCATGGCACAGGAACCCGTCGGCAAAGCCGGGGAATCCCAGAAACCGGCTGTCCCCGCCAAACAAGAGTTCTCCCCGGCACCCTCGAAGGTGAATGTAAACCCTGTCGCGCGCGGTGGAGAGATCTTCAAACGGCTCCAGAGCGTCCTGGATGCCACCGACGGTTTACCAACCCACAAGTCCGGGTAGAGGAAGGAGCCGTCTTTCTCAACGGCCGGGTTGAATCCGAAGAGCTCAAGAAATGCGCCGACGATCTGGCGCACAATGCCCAGGACGTCGCCGCCGTGGTCAACCGGATTGAATCTTGGGCCCGTTCGATGCGGAGATGGTCGAGCTGCTCGTGGAGGCTTCGAGGGAGGAAGGCATTGAAGTTGACACCAACGTTCAAATCGCATCCGTAGACAGGAGCCCCTCGGGAGGGATCAGGGTCGTGACCACACAGGGAGGAGCCTTGCTGGTCGACCTTGTGGTTCATGGAGCGGGAAGGTCCCCTGACATCCAAGGGCTCAACCCGGAGGCAGGAGCATCGCCGCCTCCGCGCGGGGAGTCACCGTTGATGAGAGGATGCGCACTTCCAATCCCCGTGTTTTCGCAATCGGCGACGTGAAGGTGAGCTCGCCGAGGAGCTTGCCAGCTCTGGAGTGGAGGGAGTGCAGAAGCTCGGGCTCCTGCGCATCAAAGGCAGACGGCTTCCTACGAAACAATGCGCAAGAGATCCGGCGCTGCTCGACCGGAGTCAGGAAAGATAGCTTGCCAGCCCTTTCATGGCCTTCGCAATGTCATCCATCGCCTGGTGCACTCCCTCGCTGAATGAGCCGCTCGTTGATGGTCCCTCCTTCACGATCTTCTCGTGGACCTCGGACTTGAGCTCTTTCAGCCTTTGAGCCTGCTGTTCAAGCTCGAGCCTTCGGGTTTCCTCCATGTATTCGAGGATCTCCGGATTCAATTTCTGGAGCAGCTCCTCGGCCTCAGCCAGCAACTCGTGGATATCTTCTTGTTCAAAGGTGTCTTGCATGAGATTCTCCTTTGTCTTTATTGTCACCTGCGATTTCTTGATCTATTTCAAATGGAAGCTCATCAGGAAGCAGCATGAATAGGTTTGTTACTGTTAAGAGCTTCAGGTCCAAGCCTCTTGTAATCAGCAATTATTCTATAGACTGTTGATTCAGACAGGCCAATGTGCATGGCGATTTGGGACAGAGGTCTTGGATGGACGATCAAGTTATAGATTACTAGCCATTTTTGCATTGCCAGAAAGCCCGGCATGGTTTGCATCTGGATCCTTATCTTGTCCAATGGCAGGTGATCTTCCAGACTGTCCATGTTCAATTCTTCAATTCCTCGTTTCTCCATGTCCTTCTCCTCTTGGAATCTCCTGATAATCTCCATCATGGTCCAACGATCCCGCATGACAAGAGCCCATTGACATGCTCTATAGACAAGATCTGTGCCGAGACGATCAGTGACTTCATCCGTTTAGGATTGGTTAAGTATAATGAGTGGTTGAAGATAGATGGGGTGCATGTTGGTCCATGGCCGAAAGGAATGGACGTGTTGCATGCAACGGAAGCGTTGCATGCCTTCTGTGTCTCATGCAACACTATTTCATCTCGAGTGCACACCCAACAACAGGGTCCATCATTCTGTAAGTATCCTGAAACATTGGATAAAATATGAGCTCAACGCTTCTCAGTCCGTCGGGCATGGAACTTGCCCGCAAGTCGGTGCAGCACAGAACAACGGCCCTTTATACCAGGAGGCTGTCCGTGAATGCCGAAAGCGGTTGTGTACCGTGTGCTCTGACGGTCCACGAGGCTGCCAGTAGTCCAATGAAAACCTCAGAGGAGGCATGCCATGAAATCCGGCACGAGGGACCAGGCGGAAGGTAAATTTCACAAAGCAAAAGGTAAGATCAAGGAGATCGCCGGCAAAGTCGTCATGAATACTGAGCTGGAAGCTGAAGGACGAGACGAAAAGATCGCCGGCAAGGTCCAGGAAAAGATCGGTGAGGTCAAGGAGGTATTGGGAAAATAGTGAGATCTGGGTGTCACGCACGCACTGGAGACTGTATGAATCATGCCGGCTGGAATGGTGCTGGAACGGCCGGCAGCGGGAACGAGCAATCAGAAGGGAGATTCACATGTTGTGGACGTTAGCTGGCATACTGATCGTTCTTTGGCTGCTGGGGGTGGTGAGCGGCTATACGCTGGGTTATCTTATTCATGTTCTGCTGGTCATTGCACTCGTTGTCGTGTTGCTTGGGGTCATTCAGGGGCGAAGAACCGTATAGATGATCATCAACCACCTTGGATACGGAAGCCGCCTGTGTCTCGCGTGCAGGCCTATCCCAGCCCGCAGGGTGTGACGGTCATCGCCGGGGACATCACCGAACGCAGGCACGTGGAGGAATCCTTGCAGCAGGAATTGGAGAAAGCTCAGGGGTACCTTGACATCGTCGGGACCATGGTGGTCGCCATCGATGCCGATCAGACGGTGAGTCTGATCAACCAGGCCGGGTGCCGATTGCTGGGCTACAGCGAAGGGGAGATACTCGGGAAGAACTGGTTCGACCATTTCTTGCCCGAACCCGTGCGCGAGCAGGTCAGGAGAGTTTTCCTCCAGTTTATGTCGGGGACTGTCGAGCCGACGGGCTGTGTCGAAAATCTCGTTTTGACCCGGGGCGGCGAGGAGCGCACCATCTCCTGGCATAACACGATATTGAAAGACGAGAGGGGACAGATCACCGGTACGATCTCGTCCGGTGATGACATCACCGAGCGCAAGCGGGCGGAAGCCGCTCTCCTCGAATCGGAACAGGCCGTTCGACGGTTGAACGAGCATATTCTGAACATGGTGATGGTCCTCTCTCATGACATCCGGGGGCCGCTCGTGGCCATTGCCTCCATCTTGAAGCTCATGCTCAGGGGCGCATACGGGAAGCTGGACCAGAACCCGGCCAACACCGTGCAGGACCTCCTATCCCGCTGCGCCCGCCTGCTGGGAACCGCGGAAGATTACCTCGGGAAAGCCTCCATGGTGACAGGCTCGATGGAAATGGAGCGCGAGGTGCTGGACCTGCGACAGGATATCATCGATGCCGTGCTGGAGGAGCTCGCGGACGACATCACCAGTCGCGGGATTGTCATCGACAATCGTCTGGGCGGCATCCCCGCAGGCTCCATTCCCATCCGCGCCAACAAGACCTGGCTGAAGGCCGTCTACAGGAACCTCTTCAACAATGCCATCAAGTATGGAGAGCAGGCGTGCACCATCTCTTTTGGTTTTGAACAACGCGAATCGCATTATCGACTCAACGTCTACAACAGCGGCAGACCCATTGCTGAAGAGGATCGCGAGAAGATCTTCGACAGATTTGAGCGAATCGAGCCGTCAGAAGGTCCAGCGCCGGACGGTGT
>CAZEOY010000181.1:3300-6956 GCA_964513835.1 uncultured Syntrophobacteraceae bacterium | reverse complement strand
GCCTTTGAGGCGGCCCCACTCATCAAGCCACCGCCTTTGGCGGGGGTGTCTGACTTACCGTGACGAACCATTCGAACGGGTAAGTGTTCAACCAACTGGCATATTCCGCTGACGCGTTGAAGTGCTGTTTCCAGATGATGGCCATGATCTCCTCTTTCGTCATGCTCCCTCCCGATCCTTACGTCGAGTAAATGAAAGCCACCTGCTTTTCGTTTCTTGTTGCGCCGTCTTCGTTTGTACGTACCTCTAACTATGGGTTTCGGGGAACCCTTTCTCTGTATATGTCAAATTCGGGCGCTCCCAGGGCTCGTTCGTCGCACCCAGTACCGAACGAGCATGTGGTCTTCCTGTGTTGCGGTACTGCCCAAGTCGCGGCCACGCATCTTGAGCGCATAAATATTATTGCACGAATTCTGACCTTGTGCAATTTTAAAAGGTTAAAATAGATCCTCTCGATCCAGTCAGGAGTGACACCTCGATTCCCACCTGGATAACAATTTTGGATAACATTTTATTCCCCAAATATTCCCAAAACGTTATACATCCGACTGCTATCTACTTGATTTACAAGGTTTTTTTGCATGACGTAATGCCTTGGGAGCAGGGGGTCGGAGGTTCAAATCCTCTCGCCCCGACCACGGATTCCCAATGATGCCGGTTGATTCAATTTTCCAGAGTCCCTTTTTGCTGCACCCCTGGTGTACCCTCTACGCCGTGCAAGCTCATAACCGCCGATAAGTTCATTTCGCTGCACGTGAAGGTATCGCATCCCTGCCTTGCTGATTGTCTGTATGGAAAGGCGCTGCCGTCCGGTTAATTACTCAATGAACCGAAGCGAGCCTGCCAGGTCCCCACTGATTCAGCACAGCCAACGATCATGGGAACGCCGACCTCCAATGGGCTCGCTGGAGTGGCCTCCCTGACGGGTCCTCGACCGATCAGAAAAGCGACAGCAGCATGCGGGTGCCCACCACCAGGAGGAGGACGGCGAAAACGCGTTTGAGCCGGGACACGGGGAGGCTGTGGGCCAGGCGGACGCCCAGGGGGGCGGTCAGAACGCTGGCCGCCACGATGCCGGCCAGGGCCGGAAGGTAGATGTATCCAATGGAGTACTGGGGGACTGTCGCAACGTTCCACCCGTTCAGAATGTAGCCGGCGGTGCCCGCAATGGCGATGGGAAAGCCGATGGCGGCCGACGTCCCGATGGCGTGGTGGACGGGGATGTTACACCACATCATGAAGGGCACGGAAAGCGTCCCGCCGCCGATGCCGACCAGGCTCGAGACGACGCCGATGACGTTTCCAACTCCGAACATGCCGGCGTTGCCGGGGAGATCCCGTGAAGCCCTGGGCTTCTTGTCCACCAGCATCTGAATGGCCACGTAGTAGAGAAAAAGACCGAAGAAGCCCTTGAGAAACTCTGTGGAAAGGCTGGACGCCACGATGGTTCCCAGGAAAGTGCCGACCAAGATGCCGGGGACGATGCGGCGCACCACGACCCAGCGCACGGCTCCCCGCCTGTGGTGAGCCATGAAGCTCGACACCGCCGTAAAGATGATGCTCGCCATGGACGTCCCCAGGGCAATGTGCATGATGCTTTCCTGGGAAACACCCTGCCAGGTGAAGCAAAAGACGAGCATGGGAACGATCACCAGGCCGCCTCCGATACCCAGCAGACCCGCCAAAACGCCGGCCACGGCACCCACCACCAGATAGACCGAAACAACCGTCAGCATTGAGATTTCCATTCAGAGCTCCACATTGAAGAGTGATGAATCGGCAACTTTTGAAAGTTACTCTGAAAGGGTTCCATAAATCAAACACATTGCCGGTGGTGCCGTCAGGTCGAACAGGATCGAGCTTCTGTACTCGCTGGCGTTGCGAGGCGGCGTCCCTGTAAACGCGATGGATGGCCGTTTTCGCCGGCATGACGAACATGAATGCCACCTCAGCTGTCAATCCGGCAGTCTCCAAGGCGGAATCCGGAAGATCATCTCAAAACCAATCGGTAGATTCCCTGCTATGATGGTCTTCTGTATTGGAATTTCCGATTTTACAAGCTGCGACCTGCCTCTTAGTTTCAAATATTCCGTATCTGATTCTGTTCCATGGGATGGTTCACTGGTTTCGAGAGGTTGAAATCATGGGAGACGAAATGCTCGACTGCCGGGGTCTGGCCTGCCCGCAGCCCGTGCTCAAGGTGAAGGAGATCCTGGACCGCGGAGACGTGACCCGGCTCACCGTGAAGGTGGATAACGAGGCTGCCAGGGAGAATGTGAGCCGATTCATGGCTCGCGCCGGCTGCCAGGTTCAGGTTGAATCCGCGGAAGGGGGATTTGAGGTGACGGGAGCCAGGAACACCCGCACTGAAGCCTGCGAGGTCATGTTTCCCGCTGAAGAGAGTGCCGAGGCTAAGAAGATCGCGGTGCTGGTGGGGACGGATCGCATGGGCAGCGGTGATGATGTGCTCGGCTCAAAGCTATTGTTCAGTTTTCTGGGCACCCTCAAGGAAATGGGGCCGGAGCTCTGGAGGCTGATCTTTCTCAATGCGGGTGTCAAGCTCACCATCGACGGCTCGGATTCCCTGCAGACGCTGCAGGAACTGGAAGGGAGCGGCATTCACATCCTGGTATGCGGGACGTGCCTGAGCCACTTCAATCTTCTGGACCGGAAGCGCGTCGGCGAAACCACGAACATGCTGGACATCGTGACCGCCCTGCAACTGGCGGACAAGGTCATCAGCCTGACGTGAGGGCCACCAAGAGCATGTAAAGAAAGGGTTCGGCTGCGCGAGTTCGCCACCCCCGCGAAGGCTGGAATCCAGGACAGATGAGCGTTCTGGCCCCCCGCCTTCGCGGGGGTGACGATAATGGGTACACTTTTTGGACAGCCTCTAAAAGATACTCATGGTGTATGCCCAGTGGGGCGAGATTCATCCCTGCCCGACAAAAACAATCTGGGACAGCTTCGCGGGATTCAAACCCTTTTGCGGGGCTTGTTGGAGTGGGTTCATGGCGTCCGAACGCATCGAATTGGCCAGGACTGTGCGGGCCGCCGGTTGAGCGGCGAAGATCGGTCCGGGGGACCTGGCTGACATCTTAGCTGAGCTGCCGCTCGAGAGCGACCCCAACCTCCTGGTGGGTGGGGAGACTTCCGACGACGCGGGGGTTTATCGTCTGACCGACGATCTGGCCCTGGTGCAGACTCTCGACTTCATCACGCCCGTCGTCAATGATCCATACGATTTCGGGCGCATTGCGGCGGCCAATTCGCTGAGCGACGTCTACGCCATGGGGGGACGGCCGATTACGGCCATGAACGTGGTGTGTTTTCCCGTCAAGACCATGGACAAGCACATTTTGAAGGAGATTCTCCGGGGAGGCCTGGAGAAGGTTCATGAAACCGGCGCCGTTCTTGTGGGAGGACACAGCGTTGAAGATCCGGAAATCAAGTTCGGTCTTTCCGTGACGGGGCTCGTTCATCCCGGGAGGGTACTGACCAATGCGGGCGTGCAGGCTGGAGATGCACTCGTCCTGACCAAGCCGATCGGCACCGGAATTCTCGCGACCGCCATGAAGGCCGACCTCATCTCTCCTTCGGCGGAGGCCCGGGCGATCGAAGTCATGGCCACTCTCCACCGGGCGGCCGCGGAGGTG
>CAZEOY010000181.1:0-3290 GCA_964513835.1 uncultured Syntrophobacteraceae bacterium | reverse complement strand
CCCGACGACCTGCATGCCCTGGAAATGGCCCTGGGCAGTGGCGTCACGCTTCACCTGGACAGTGGTTCCGTTCCTCTGCTGCCCGAAGTCCTCGACTTGGTGCAGATGGGAATGGTTCCGGCGGGGAGCTTCTCCAATCGCAGCTTCTGCAGCCACCAGGTCCACACAGCGAGCAGTGTGTCCGCCGAGCTTCTGGACATTCTCTCCGACGCCCAGACCTCCGGCGGTCTGCTCATCGCCCTGCCCGCCGCCTTGGCGCCGTCGCTGGTCGGAGCCCTTCACGACCGGGGAGTCGCTTACGCGGCTCTCATCGGGCACGCTGCGGAACGCAGCCGTGGAACGATCGAGATTGGCTGACGTACGTTGATTTCTTCGACAGATGGTCGCATCTTGCTCACAAGGTAAAGCCATCGAGTGGAACGTATTTCGGGATTGTTGAAGGGAATGGCGCGGTGGGAATCCGATGACTGAATTGGGTGTCATACACGGCAGGTTTCAGGTCCTGCACCACGATCACCTGAAATATCTTCTGGCAGGGAAGTCCAGATGCCGCCATCTCGTTGTGGGAATCACCAATCCCGACCCGTCTTTGACGCGGGACGATGCGGCCGATCCTCACCGCAGCGCTCCCCTGGCCAATCCCCTGACCTACTATGAACGGTATGTCATGGTCCGGGCGGCTCTCATGGAGGCCGGAGTCGATCCCGGGGATTTCAGCATTGTCCCCTTCCCCATCAACCTGCCTGAGCTCTACCAGCATTATCTGCCTCTGGATGCCGTTTTCTACCTCACGATCTATGATGAATGGGGGAGAAGGAAGCTCGATCAGTTTCAGAGGCTGGGCCTGAAGACCGAAGTGCTGTGGATCAAGACCCCCGAAACCAAGGGGTTGAGCGCTTCGGACATCCGCGAGCGAATGGCGTCCGGAATACCCTGGGAAGGGTTGGTTCCGGCGAGCGTTGCCGCGCTGATGAAACAATGGGGAATTCCCGAGCGCATCCGCAGCAGCGATCGTAAAGCCTCCTGAAGCTGCCCCCCTATCTCCTCGCTTCCCTCGTTCTGAGTTTTGTTTCACTGGCAAATCTCCATGAGATAGAGAATTCCGGGTGCCCGGCGACTTGCTTCCAGACCCTGGCGCCAGGTTTTCAACATGGAGCAGTACAACTCAAACCAGAAGACACTGAATGAGGAGAGGATGACAAACGATCATGGTGACAATATTTTATCCTCGAAGGTTCGTGGGGCCTGTCTTCCCGGGGCCTTTGAAACAGGGAAAGCTTCCAAGTCAAACACCGGCAACATGAATTCGGGGGCTCCCCAACAGGCAAAGGGGTTTCATTTAACGGTTAATTGGCATGTTCTTGATTGTCACGATATGGAGATGGCGGTCTGAGAAGTGTATCACAGGAACACTTTTCGTTTACAAATATTCATAGCCGATATAGGAGGATAAAATGGCGGAAGAAAAAGCTCGTATATGCAAGACTTGTGGGCGTACAGCCGATGCGAGAGGCCACCTTTGTGATCCCGTTGAAACGGGTGAGTCATATGTGTGTGAGCATTGCGGTACGGCATCGAAGGATCCGAGACATATCTGTAAACCCAAGCTCCAGAACATCAACTTCGTCTGTATCGCATGCGGCAGAGTGGCCGAGCTCCCGAGCCAATTGTGCAATCCCAGAGACATCGTGCTCATGGCCAAGCAGGAGCCTCCGACCAAGATCATGTAATCGCTCTATCCCGTGGGCTTGGCCCTGAGCTCGAAAATGCAGCGCAAGAAAAGCTTGTGCACGGTTGAGCTTTCATCCTGTAACGATCTGCCTGTAGGGAAGAAATGCCCTGTATCTCCGCAATCTCATGTGGGTGCAGGGCATTCTGGCTTCGAGCGGCATAATGAATTGGGTATATTTCTGGATGCTGAACAATTCTTCGTGACAAAGAAACGACCTGGTACGGTATAATATTGTCTCACGAGACGACATTGCGGCAGATTGCTGGAGCTCACTCGGATGAAATCATGCAGCGGTGGTTTTCCCGATTCGAGTGCGACACTTCTTCCCCGAGACTGAGATGACCGAGGGTAGGACTATGCGGAGAACAGGGTTTCTTTATGATGAACGATACTTGCTGCATCGGACCGGTCCCTATCACCCGGAAGCGCCGGAACGGCTAGAAGCCGTCTATAAAGGAATCAAGGAGGCCGGTCTGCTTGACAAGGTCGTTCTTCTGAAAGCAGTCCCGGCCAAGGAAGAATGGGTCCAGTGGGTTCATACCCCCGAGCACATCTCTCATTTTCGCGATGCCTGCCAGGCGTGTTTCACGGAATACACCGAGTATTGCCATCCTGACAATCAGATGTGTCACGAGACCTATGAGATCGCCATGCTTGCCGTTGGAGGGGTGATCGAGGTGGTCCGCCTGGTCATGGAGGGAAAGCTCGACAACGGTTTTTGCGCCATACGGCCGCCGGGCCACCACGCCGAGCCCGACAAGGCCATGGGCTTCTGTTATTTCAACAACATAGCCGTAGCCGCCCACTACCTGCTCAAGGAATGCGGCCTGCAGCGCGTGGGCATCGTGGATTTCGACGTGCATCACGGCAATGGCACTCAAAAGGTCTTCGAGCGCGATCCCAAGGTCTTCTATTATTCGATTCATGAACATCCGACGTTCGCCTACCCCGGAACGGGGCGTGAATTCGAAAGGGGGGCGGGTGAAGGCATGGGCTATACCCTCAACACCCCGGTGCTTCCCGGCATGGGAGACGTGGAGTACATGGCCTTGATCAAGCGGGATCTGATCCCGGCGTTCGCCCGGTTCAAGCCCGAAGTGATTCTTGTATCGGCCGGTTTTGACGCCCATGTCGATGATGACATGTCGGACATGAATCTTTCGACGGAGGGCTATTCATGGATCGCTGAGCAGCTCGTGGAGATGGCGGAGATTCATTCCATGGGAAGACTCATCTCAGTTCTGGAAGGGGGATATTCTTTCGAACGTCTCCCCGAGCTCGTCAAGAACCATATCGAGATACTCCTGGGCAAATAGGGACATCAGCGGAATCACATTTCGTCTCAGAGGAACGGAGGGGGCCATGTTTATCGACAAGTCCATGACCAGGGAAGTCATCACCATCCAGCCTGAAGCAAGCTTGTTCAAAGCTTTCGATTTGATGGAGAAGCACCACGTCCACCAACTCCCAGTGGTGGATTCGGAGAACACCCTGGTGGGCATCGTCACGGACCGCGATGTGCGGAGCGCTCTGCCATCGGACTTTTTGTATGACGAGG
>CAZEOY010000180.1:0-6976 GCA_964513835.1 uncultured Syntrophobacteraceae bacterium | reverse complement strand
TCACGGCGTTTTGCTCGATCACCCGGTATTCCCGTGCCGTCAGTGCGAAATGTTGGATCTCAATGGCATCCTGGAGCTCCTTTTTTCGGTTCTCAGGTCTGCTCACGTCGAAGAACTGCCGGTAGTAGTCTGCGTACACAGTTGGATCGTCGAGATTCAGGCTCCCATGCTTCTTCAGCATGAGCCTTGTGATTCCCGCGGCTTGCCTGTATGTGCCATCGGGGTAGGCTTCTTCCTCAGGAATAAACACTTTGACAGATCCGACCCGGTTGCGGCCGTTGCGATTGCACCGTCCTCCAGCCTGCGCAATGGCTTCCAGCGGTGCAAGCGCACGATATACGGCGGGAAAGTCCAAATCCACACCCGCTTCGACACACTGGGTGGAAACGAGTCTGCATGCCTCACCCCTGTCCAGGCGAGCTCGCACCTCATTCAGGACTTCCAATCTGTGGGCCGGGCACATGTTTGTGGATAGATGGAGGAGACCCTCGGCCTTCCTGCCCTGCAGCTCAGCATGCAACGCGAGAGCATGCCGTTTCAGGTTGAGGACGCAGAGCACCTGATCCTCTTCCATGAGCTCGGAGGCAAGCTCGGACCATGTCAGGGGGCGCTCGAAATCCGGCCACTCCACCTCCGTTCTCCTGGCGCGTTCGAAAAGTCCCAATTCGGGAGGCACTATTTCTCGGGCGCGCCAGTCCGAGCCGCTGTACTTTCGGACCCATGGACTCAGATGCTCGAAAGCGGGCTGAGTCGCCGTCGAAAAGACCACGGTGGCCTGGTAGCGTCCGGCCAGTCGCGTGAGAGTGGCGAGGGTTGGGATGGCGAGATGAGGCGGCATGGATTGAACTTCGTCCAGTAAAATCACACTCTCCGCCAGCCGGTGCAGTTTGCGGCATGGCGCAGGACGGTTTGAAAAGAGGGACTCGAGGAACTGGACGTTTGTGGTGACCACGATGGGGGCGTCCCAGTTCTCAGCCAGCAGGCGCACGGAGCGATGAATCGGATCTTCACTGTCCTGTTCCGAACCGGCCCCGGCATCAGCGGGTCGCGTACCGGCCAGGCTGTGGTGCTCCAGGATGAACCTTGCCGCAGCCTCCTTTCCCAAATGGGGCTCGAACACTTGACGGTACGCACGCACAGTCTGTTCAATGATGGTCAGGTACGGGATGACCATAACGATCCTGCGGAGCTTGTGCGCCATGGCGTGTTTCATGGCAAAAGCCAGGCTGCTGAGGGTCTTTCCGGTCCCTGTTGGCGCCGTCAGGGTGAACAAGCCCCGGGGAAGGGCAGCGGCGTCCAAACATGCCGTGAGGAGGTCGGCGCGCAGTTGATTGACACGACGTGAAGCCCTGGAGGACCTGGCCATCTCTTTCAGATGGTCCAAGAGAAGTGCCAGCCTGTCTTCAGGCTGGAGGGCGGGACCAGCCTCTCTTCGGCCGCCCTCGCTGTCACCGCCGTCCGTGAAATGCGCCTCTGTCTCGATGAAGTCGGCATCTACGAGTGTTGAAAACAACATGCGCACATCGAGCATTGCTGAAGCGGATGCTCCACAAAGCCCACTGTACAGGGAATTCGGGAGCTCCTCAGGATCGGGCAGAGCCAGCCCATCCGTCCGCATGTGTGAGAGCAGCCTGGTCACATCGGCCTCAGACAGCCTCAAATTCAAGGGATGGTGTTGAGTCAGCCTGGCAGGATTCAGCTCGCCAAGCGAATCCTTGGAGGCCTGCTGGAGTCCGATATGGTGACCCTGAATCGCGAGCGCGGCTGCAACACCCCTGTTTTTGTAAAGTGTCAGCGCAAGCCATGCCCCGGCAGACCAATGATCGATCCCTCGCTCCTTTCCTTCGAGCCGCCGTTGGAAGAGAGAGCCATATTTGCCGGCGTCGTGCAGGAGACCCGTGAGATAGGCCTCCCTTGCGGCGCCAAGCGGTTCTGCATAAGCCGCTGCTCGCTCCGCAACATTTCGAGAATGACATCGGAGCGGGTCGGGCTTCCCCGATGGTCCTGCGCTGTGCGCGAGATATTCCACCTTGCCGCCTCTTCGTCACGATAACTTCTGGAAGTTTCTTGCATGCACCCGGTCGACTCCATCGGACCCAATGCCTCTCTTCTGGCTCCGCAGCTCGTCATCCCGGTTGTCCCCTGAGTCAACGCGCTCCCGGCCTGAAGCACCGGCGTGGCACTCGTTCGCCCCCGCGATGCAGAAAGCGCGACGCGCCACGCTGCCCAATGGGCCGCCCGGAACCTCGCCCTTGTACGGAGGAAAGATCCTCAGTCGATCGCCTTGGATAGCAGAGCAACGCCGTTCGGTTGAAAAAGGCGCCGCTGTTCGACCATTGATTCCATCCATTGAGGCTGCACCTCGTGTGGATCTCGGTCCGTTGAAGAGGCACCATGGATTGAGTAGTTTCTTGATAAGGATGCAGGTATGTCTACCACAGTGACGTCGAGCACTCAATGGCTTTCTGGGAGGATTCCGGGATGGAGAAGACAGCCCAGGAAGGGCTCCGAGACTCAAGCAGCCTTCGGAAGGCCCAACAGAACCAGGCAGGGTGGGTTTTGTCTGCGCTCAATGAAAGAGTTTCGAGGAGGTCTTGGAGGATTTCATGTGAAGAGTTTACGATGGCATGGTGGGACCGTCTTGACAGGGCGATCTTAGTCAGCTAGCTTAGCTAATGGAAACGGTGAACAGCTTATGCGGTGAACAGTTTATAAGGATTATTGATGGGAACACGCCGGGTCAACATCCATGAAGCCAAGACGCACCTGTCCAAGCTGATTCAAGAGGCTCTCAGCGGGACCGAGGTGATCATCGCCAGGGACAATCGGCCGCTGGTCAGGCTCGAGGTTTTGCCCGAAGCTCGCATGGAGAGAAGAATCGGTCAGGCAAAGGGACTGGTTCTATTCATGGCCGAGGACTTCAACGCTCCCCTCGAGGACTTCGAAGAGTACATGGGATGAAGATCCTCATCGACACCCATGCATTCCTCTGGCTGATCACCGGCGACGCCCGTCTGAGCGCAGGTGCGAGGGAGGCTTTTCTGGAACCGAAGCATCAACTGTATCTGAGTGCCTCGAGCCTATGGGAGATCAGCATCAAGGTCAGCCTCGGAAAACTAAAGCTGAAGAAGGGCTGGTTGAAAATCATCGAGACCGAGATGAAGAAGAACCTGGTTCTTTGGCTGCCCATTGAAATGCACCATTGTGAACAGTTGACGAAGCTTCCGTTTTACCATCGGGATCCCTTTGATCGTATGCTGATTGCCCAGGCTGCGGCGGAGGGCATGCATATTCTCAGCAACGACGGCGAATTCCCGAAATACGGCATCGGCTGTATCTGGTAGAATGAATGGATGCCGGCTTGAAGATTGCCGGGCATGACGAAGTCAAAACGAACATCCTCTTCCTGGGAGTTGTACCAGGCAAGAGACCTCCCAGCAAAGATGCCTGATGGAACAGGGCGTTCACTGGGAGCTCCTTCTCGGATAACGCGATCAGCAGGCTATTTCCAATCACCCGCAGCCGGTGCCTCCGCCGCTGCAGCTTGCGCCGCACTGGGTGCGCCGCTTCTTGAGGGCGGTTATGTTGCGGCCGCCGTAAACGGCTTCGAGGCCTTCCTGGATGAATCCGCTCATTTCCACCGGAACGATGCCGGCCCGGGCCAGCACGGCTCTCGGGTTGTCGCCGATGCCGCTCACGAGCACGGCCCGGCAGTCCTTGAGCACTTCGGCCAGATCCATCCATCGCCGGACGCCTCCGCCCGGCTCGGGCGTCGACCGCTCCTCCACCAGATGGAATCCTTCGCCGTTCTGCTCCCAGATCTGCAGCCGGTAAGCTTCCCCCAGGTGCTGGTTCACGAGCATGCCCTCGAGCGTGGCCACCGCGACGTAGGGCCGCTCCGCGAGGAAAGGCTGCTCAGCGGCGCACTCCGCCATGGTCTCTCGGAAGTCGGCGGTGCGATCGGCATCGAGGAGCCCCACGGCGTCGGCACGGCAGCGCGTGCAGTGGTGCATCTGGGGCAGGTGCTCCCCCGCCGCGCTCCGAATGGCGGCCATCCGATCGTGGGCCGGCTCCGGAACGTTTTCGAAGGGCGTGTCCGCATTGGGGTAGACGGGCATGCAGTTGAGGATATCCACTCCGAGGTCCGCCATGGCGCGGGCCACATCGATCACGTGCTCGTCGTTGACCCCGGGGATCACGATGGTGTTCACCTTGACCTGGATGCCCCTGGCCTTGAGAGCCTTGACGGCCTCCACCTGGCGGCTCAACAGCAGTTCGGCCCCCTTGGCCCCCCGGTAGATGACCTTTCCGTCTCGCACCCAGCTGGTGATCTTCTGACCGATGGCGGGGTCCATGGCGTTGATGGTCACGGTCACGTGGGTGACGCCGAGCTCGGCCAGTTCATCCACGTGGGCCGGGAGGCCGAGGCCGTTGCTGGCCAGGCAGAAGAGCATACCGGGGAACCGCGACCGCACCAGGCGAAGCGTCTCGAGGGTTTCGTCCGCGTTGGCCATGGGGTCCCCCGGCCCGGCGATGCCGACCACCGTAATGGACGGCTCCCGCTCCATGACCCGCTCGAGGTAGCTCAGGGCCTGGGCCGGTGTGAGCACCGCGCTGGTGACTCCCGGCCGGCTTTCGTTCACACAGTCGTATTTGCGGTTGCAGTAGTTGCACTTGATATTGCACGCCGGCGCGATGGGAAGGTGGATGCGCCCGCATTCCCCTTTGACCTTCACATTGAAGCATGGATGCCGATCGATTTCGAGTTTCATAACACCACCTCCGCAGGGACCGATTTGCTACAGGTAGCCGTAGCCAACGGGGGAATCTTCCTGTTTCCGTTCGAGAATTTCATTGACCAGTCGATCCAGGAGCGCCAGTGCCCCCCGGTAGCCCAGGTGGAGCGTTCGCTGTCCGCCGAACCGGTCATGGATGGGAAAGCCCACCCGGATGAGCGGGACGTTCCAGCGGCGGGCCAGGTGGTAGCCCTTGCTGTGCCCCACCAGCAGGTCGGGGGCGAGCTCCCGGGCCTCCTCGGCGATCTCGTAGAAATCCACTCCCTCCCGGATCTCGGGCGGATCGAAGAGGATCTCCTTCGTCACGGCTTCGATGGCTTCCCGAAAGCCGTTCCCGGTTCCGCCTGAGGCGCAGAGCACCGGTTTCACGCCGATCTCGCAAAGGAAGGCGGTGAGCCCCACCACCAGGTCCTCTTCGCCGTAGACCACCGCCCGCTTTCCGAACACAACTTTGTGGCCGTCCACGTAGGCGTCCAGGAGCCTTCCACGCTCCAGGGCATGTTTCTCGGGCATGCAGATTCCCGCGGCTTCCTCCAGGACTTCGAAGAACCGGTCGGTCTCCCGGAGCCCGATGGGCATCCCCACGCCTCGGTGGGGCACACCGAACCGGGCTTCGAGCAGTGTTCCGGCAGACATGCCGCCTCGCGCGAGGGTTCGCCCGAACTCGACGGTGGCGCGGGACCCTCCCATGCTCACGATGTCACGGAGAGGGGTGCCGCCCCGGGGGATCTTCTCGTAGTCCTCGAGAGCCGGACCGTCCAGGGTTTCGGAGTAGTCGGGGAGCAGGATGGCCCGCATTCCGAGGTCCGCGATGATCTCCTTCAGGTGGCGAAGGTCCGCCGGCGAAACGAACCCGGGCAACAGGTTGATTCCGTCATGTTTCTCCGTTCCCCGGGCCAGCTGGTCCACCATGGCCCGGACGGCGGCGTGAAAGCCTTCCATGTGGGTCCCCGCGTAGCTGGGCGTCGAAACGTTCACGAGGAGCGGGAGCTCCGGGCTCCCCTCGCGGGCGGAGCATTCCTGCTTGAATTCCTTCAGGATCATGGGCACATCGTCCCCGATGGTTTCCGTGAGACAGGTGGTGGCAATGCCCACCAGGCTCGCGCCGTATTTCTTCATGACGTTCACCATCCCCTGCTTGAGGTTGGCCCCGCCGCCGTAGACGGCGTGCTTTTCCCCGAGAGATGAGGAGGCGATGTCCATGGGCTCCCGGAAGTGGCTGATGATGTAGCGCCGCATATAGGTGGCGCACCCCTGGGAGCCGTGAAGGAAGGGAATGGCTCCCTCGACGCCCCGAAAAGCCAGGCAGGCGCCCATGGGCTTGCAGAGCTTGCAGGCGTTGGTCGTCGAGACATAGGGAGAAACGGTCTGCTTCGTCGTGATCGTCGTCGGGCTCGTTTTCATGGCTTTGCACTCATTTCCTTGGATCTGTGATCCAGTGGACCCTCAGGCCGGAAGACCTGCCAGCCGCCCGCACCTTCCGACCGTTTCCGATGGAAGCCTTCCATCCGAGCGGGAGGTCTTCCTCGGCACGAAGCGCCAGACGGGGCTCATGACGGAGGTGTAGACCTCGTGGGCGAAATTCAGCATGCCCACAAATCCCTCCAGGGGCTCCTTGCGTTCGTGGTTGTGGTCGCAGAAGCCGACCCCCAGCTTGTAAGCGATGGGCCGCTCCTTGACGCCGCCGACGAAGATGTCCACATCCTTCTCCTTGAGGAACGAGGAGAGCTCCAGGGGGTTGGAGTCGTCCACGATGATGGTGCCCTCGTCCGTGATCTCGTGGAGCTCCTGGTAGTCCTCCTCGGTTCCGGTCTGGGAGCCCACGAGGGCTACCTGCATCCCGATGAGCCGGAAGGCCTTGACCAGCGAGAAGGCTTTGAAGGCGCCGCCCACATAAATGGCGGCTTTTTTGCCCGTGAGCGCTTTTCGGTATTCCTGCAACCTGGGGTAGAGAACCGAGAGCTCCTCCCGCACGAGCTCCCGTGTGCGGTTCATGATCTCCGGGTCCCTCTCCTCGAAGAACCGGGCCACGCTGTAGAGGGCCTCGGCCATGTCTTCCACGCCGAAGTAGGAAACGCGGATGAAAGGGGTGCCGAAGGATTCCTGCATCATCCTGGCGAGATCGATGGTGGCCCCGGAGCACTGGACGACGTTCAGAGCCGCACCGTGGGAGCGCTGGA
>CAZEOY010000179.1:0-6992 GCA_964513835.1 uncultured Syntrophobacteraceae bacterium | reverse complement strand
AGCTTGGCACACTTCCTCCACAATGTCCAGAGCTATGACGTGCGATTGCCCTGGTAAATACTGTTCGTTCACTGTACTTGATGGTAATGTGCCGAGCTTGGGCCCGTTCGACCATCCGGGCTCGGCTTGAGATCGCTCCCAATTCATGGATCTCCCTCCCCGCGAATCGGAGACCGAGCGCCTGCAAAAAGTCAGGACAACTGCCAGGTGAATCCCATGTCCAAGAAGCTCCAGGAAAAAATCGAGGAATTGGAAGGCAAGTACCGCGTCCTCGCGGACAATCTGCTCGACGCCATATGGGTGTTGGACGCGACGACTCTGAAATATGAGTACATGACACCCTCCATTGAACGCATCAGCGGTTACACTGTGGAGGAAATCCTTGGACTCACCATCAAGGACCGTTTGACCCCCGAGTCCTTCGCCAAAGTTCGAGCTGTCCTGGAGGAAGAAAAGAAGAAGTTCGACCGGGGAGTCAGAACGAGGCGGGTATTGGAGGTTGAATCCATCAACAAGGATGGTCAGAGATGCTGGCTTGAAATCAAGGCGCGATTCGTCAAAGAAGCCGGCAGCTCTCTGAAGATCGTCGGTGTCACCCGTCAGATCAATGACCGGAAGATAGCGGAAAAGAAACAGGAGGAGTTGATCCGGCAGCTCTCCGAAGCCTTGTCGGAAAAAGACAAACTCATCAGGGAGCTGAAGATTTTGCGCAGCCTCCTGCCCATCTGCAGCGGCTGCAAACGCATACGGGACGAGAACGGCAAATGGTGGCCGATCGATCTCTATGTCGAGCGCCAGACCCAATCAAGAATCACGCACACCATCTGCCCCGACTGCAGGGACGTGCTCTATCCCGAGCTCTAGACAACACCTCCTCCGGCATGAGTTGCCGACTGGACGACTTGATCCAGGGGGTGCCAGAGAATCCCGCCGTTTCGCAGGATCTGAACCCGACCTGCGGGATGGGGTGATCTGCGATCTCCGCGCCCACAAATTCGCAGCCTCCCGAATTCTCCCCGATCCCCCGCCGACCTGAGACCATAGAAATCCGTTCCTCTCGCAAGCGACATTATGATAAGTAGTCTCGAAGCCGCCCATTGCGGCGGCCGTCGAGGGCTGCGGTCGTTTTACAGCTTCATTCAATCGTTTTCAGGAGAGGCCGGCTTGTCCACCCCCAAGCCCACCCCCATGATGCAGCAGTACCTGGAGATCAAGGCGCAGGTCCCCGAGACCCTGCTCCTGTATCGCATGGGGGACTTTTACGAGCTCTTCATGGAGGACGCCGTGGAGGCGGCGCGAGTCCTCGAGATCACGCTCACTTCACGTGACAGGAATTCCGAAAACCCCATTCCCATGTGCGGCGTTCCTTACCACGCCGCCGAAGCCTATATCCCGAAGCTCATCGCCGCCGGACACAAAGTGGCCATCTGCGAGCAGGTGGAGGACCCGAAAAAGGCCAAAGGGCTGGTACGCCGCGAAGTGACCCGCGTCATCACGCCGGGGCTCGTCCTGGAGAGCCAGAACCTGACGGCCAACCAGCCCAATTATCTCGCCGCCATTGCCGTTTCAACGCGTGGCGACCGTTTTGGTCTCGCCTATCTGGATATTTCAACAGCCGAATTCCGCGCTGTCGAGCTTGAGACCGCCGAGGCTCTTGCAGACGAGATCCAGCGGGTAGCTCCCAAGGAGCTCCTGGCGCCGGATACCTCTCTCCCCGCTCCACTGAGTGCGCTCCGGCGCCATGGGGGATTCGTCGTCACGCACTTGGATGGAGACGCTTTTGACCCCCGCCGCGCCGAAGACGAGCTGACTCGCCATTTCAAGGTTCATTCCCTGGAGGGATTTGGAGCGCAGGGGATGGATCTGGCCGTGGGTGCTGCGGGAGCCATTCTGGCCTACATCCGGGACAATCGCCTGGGAGACTGCGAACACATCCGCAAAATCGCCCCTTACAGCCGCTCGGACTACATGGTGCTGGACGAAGCCACCCTGCGCAATCTCGAAGTCTTCCAGTCGTCGAGCTTCCAGGGCCGCAAGGGTTCGCTTCTGGATGTGATCGACCGGACCCTCACACCCATGGGGGGCCGCAAGCTGCAGCAGTGGCTGCGTTACCCCCTCCTCGACCGGCATCGGATCGAGCGCCGCCTGGAGGGGGTGGCGCGGATGGTCGAGCAGCCGGGGACGCGCGCTCAAATCCGAGGCAGCCTTCAAAAGATGGGCGATCTCGAGCGGCTGAACGGACGCAACAGCACAGGGCTTTCCACTCCCAGGGATCTGGCTGGGCTCAAACGATCCCTCCAGTTGCTCCCGGACATCCGACGGTCCCTCGAGTTCCGGCTGGTACAGGCGCTCCCAAATGGCTGCCCAGATCAAGGGGCTCCCGAGCCACCGGTTAAAGAATTGCACCCGGAGGTTTTAGCCACAACCGGGACCGGGGTTGAGCGGACGGAAGCCGCTGACTTCCCCGGTCGATGCCTGCAGGGGCTGCTCGAAGGATGGGACGACCTTGCGGACCTCGCCGCGACCCTCGAAACTACGCTCACGGACCCTCCGCCCCTCAATTTCAATTCTGGAGGGGTCATCAGGACCGGAGTCAGTGAAGAGCTGGATCACTACGTCCGCCTGAGCCGCGATGCCAAGGGCTGGATGGCCGAGTATGAAAGCCGCGAGCGGCAGCGCACGGGTATTGGATCCCTGAAGGTCCGTTTCAACAAGGTTTTCGGGTATTATATTGAGATTTCCAAGGCCAACCTGGCTTCGGCCCCTCCCGAGTACCTCCGCAAGCAGACCCTGGTGAACGGGGAGCGGTTCATCACGGAAGAGCTCAAGACCTTCGAAACCCAGGTTCTCGAGGCGGACGAGAAGCGCCTGGAGCTCGAGCAGCGGATCTTTTCGGACCTGCGGCAGACCGTGGCTCGCGAGAGTTTCCGCGTCCAGTCCATGGCCGACACCGTGGCCGAGCTGGACTGCCTGTGCGGCCTGGCCGAGACGGCGGCCCGGATGGACTATTGCTGCCCGGTCCTGGACAGCTCGGGCGCCATTACCATCCGGGACGGACGCCACCCGGTCATCGAGCGGTTCCTGGATCCCGGAAGCTTTGTCCCCAACGACCTCGAGCTCGATCAGGATCAGCAGCAGCTGCTCATCATCACGGGCCCGAACATGGCCGGCAAGTCGACGATCCTGCGGCAGGCGGCTCTCATCGTTCTTCTGGCCCAGATCGGGAGCTTCGTTCCGGCCTCTGAAGCCCGCATCGGGCTCGTGGACCGCATCTTCACCCGCGTGGGTGCATCGGACGATCTGGCCAGGGGGCGTTCGACCTTCATGGTGGAAATGCAGGAAACCGCCAACATCCTGCATCAAGCCACTCCGAGGAGCCTCATCATCCTGGATGAAATCGGGCGCGGCACCAGCACCTACGACGGCATGAGCATCGCCTGGGCCGTTGCCGAGTATCTGCACGACCTCGGGGGAGTGGGTGTCAAGACGCTCTTCGCCACCCATTACCACGAGTTGACGGAGCTTGCCAAAACGCGCTCCCGGGTCAAGAATTACAATGTGGCCATCAAGGAATGGGAGGGAGAGATCCTTTTCTTCCACAAGCTCGTGCCCGGGGGGGTGAACCGCAGCTACGGCATCCAGGTGGCTCAGCTGGCGGGGCTGCCCCCCGAAGCTACCCAGCGGGCCAAGGACATCCTGGCGCGCATCGAGCGTGGAGAGTCTTTCCTGGCCCCGGTCTCGTCAGGCGCTCGCAGAAAAGGACGACGAGAGAAGGAGAAAGAGACCGGCCTTCAGCTCGGGCTCTTTCAACCCACCCTGGAATGGCTTCGGGATCAGATCCTGGGCCTCGATATGGATCAGATGACCCCACTTGGGGCCCTGCAGACGCTATATGCGTTGAGAGAGCAGATCAGGCGCCGAATTCCTGACTCTTCGGCTCCCGAGAGCAGAAGCTCAGCCTCAACCGGAAAGAGGTGAAGAGCTCAGCATGTTGATATCGCCACGTTTCCTGAAGGGCCGACCCTTCTTCCCGAAAAGGAGGCCTCTCCCTACGGGGGGAAAAGCCGGGATTTTCGTCAGGTTTTCGGCATTCTGCCTGCTTTTCTGCTTCCTGCTCGGGTTCCCTGAAGCCGGCCGCTCGCAGACCATCGAAGAGCGTTACGGTGTCGTCCGCGACATGTATCGCAGCACTTTCGGCATACAGGACATTCAGGGCAAGGCGGAAGCGCTCCGCCAGTGCATCCGGAAATTGTCCGACATCCTGAGTGACGACGCGCAGATGAAGGTTTCGGATCGATGCCTGTATCTCATTGGCCAGTGCCACCATCATTTGTACGATCTGAGCAAGACCGATCAGGACCTGCAGGCGGCTCTCGGCACTTACAAAAAGCTCGTCGAGGCACATCCCAACAGCCCCTTGGCCGACGATGCCCAGTACCTCAGAGGGGTCATCCTCATGACGGTCGACCCTCAGCAGGCCTTCATCGAGCTCAGAAAAGTGGCGCTCTTCTTTCCGAGGGGCGATTCGAGGGCCAAGGCCAACCAGATGATGGATCAGCTGAGGCGCGAGTCGGGCTGCAAGGACCTCAAGGAACCGGACATCCCGCATCAGGTGGCCGTTTCCAGAGGCACTATTTCATCGAGCACGCCGGTCTTCAAACCGCCCCCTTCACCGACGGTGGAGCAGCGGCAGGAGCATTCCACACAGGCGGAGCCAGGCGCCGGACCGCCCCCCTGCCCCTCGGTCGCCGAGCTGCAGCGGATTCAGGCGTGGTCCGGCGAATCTTACACGAGGGTCGCCCTCTACACCAGCGGACCAGTCACCTTTGAGGAACAGGCCTCGGCAGCTGGTGCGTCACCGGACAAGCCGGCGCAGATCATCCTGTCGCTCCGGGGCTGCGTCGTGAACCCAAAGATGGAAGCTCACCTGAAGACCACCGACCCCTTTCTGGAGGGAGTCGACGCCAGGCAGGCCGATAACAACATCACCCAGGTGGTGCTGGACGCGCGCAGCCTCGAGCGCTATCGAATCTTCACCCTCTCGGATCCCCATCGGCTCATCATCGATGTTCAGGGCACCAAGCCGCCCCCCGTCTCGGCTCCTCCCCCTGCCGAAGTGCCTCACCCGCCCGTGGAGACCGCCAGGCTGCCCAGCCTGGCACGACAGCTCGGTCTCGAGGTGAAGCGGATCGTCATCGACCCGGGACACGGCGGCAAAGACAAGGGAGCCATTGGTCCCAACGGCGTTTATGAAAAAACCGTCACTCTGGCACTGGCTCTGGAGCTGAAGAAGATTTTGGAGTCGCAGATGAATTGTCAGGTCACCCTGACGCGGACTTCGGATCGCTTTGTCCCCCTGGAAGCGAGGGCGGCCATGGCCAACGCCCGAAAGGCCGATCTTTTCATCTCGATTCATACCAATGCGCACCATGACCCGAAGTATTTCGGCACCGAGACCTATTTTCTCGATTTCTCCAAAGACCAGGAATCCGCGCGGGTTGCCGCTTTCGAGAACGCCACGTCCACCAAGCAGATCAGCGACCTCGAAAAGATCCTTCAGGATCTCCTGATGAACACGAAGATCAAGGAATCCTCGCAGCTGGCCAAACTGGTTCAAACCCATATTGTCAAAGGGCTTCGACAGGGGCCATACGACGAGGTGCGCGATCTGGGGGTGAAGCAGGCTCCGTTCTGGGTGCTGCTGGGTGCCGAAATGCCCTGCATCCTGGTTGAAACCGCATTCATCACCCATCCGCGTGAAGAGGCGCGCCTCAAGGACAAGGAATTTCGGCGCCGCATGGCCGAGGGAATGGCCTCGGGCATTGGCGCTTACATTCAGCAGATGAAAGGGCTGGCCCGATTGGGAGAACGCTCATGAACGCGGGCCCGCTGTCCGAAATCGGTCCGGGAAGCGTCGTCGAGTTTTTCGAGAACCGGCAGATCCTGTGCGGGATCTGTACGGCCTTGAAAGGCAGCCGGCTGGCCATCCTGACAGAGCAGAACAAAGAGATCAGCTTGGCCCAGAGCCGAATTCTTCATGTTTCGACTCAAACCCTGGACCTGAACCTCAGCCGGGATGAACAGGTGAAAAGGCTCCAGGGAGCTACCGCAGCCCGCAAAGGCCTCATGCAGCTCGTTGACGTGGAGGAGCTTTGGTCTCTCCTCGAATCGGAAAGCGAAGGTTACGACATCCGGGGTCTTGCGGAGTTTGTCTTCAGCGAATCCCTCACGGATCATCATGTGGCCGCGGTGCAGCGCGTCCTGCTCTACGACCGGCTCTACTTCCAGTTTAAGGACGGCCTGTTCCATGCGCGCCCTCAGGACAAGGTGGAGCAGCGGCGCCTGGAGATCGAGCGCGAGGCGGAGAGGGAAGCTCGCATCGAGAGCGGCGCCCACTGGGTTCAGGCCGTATGGAACCGAAAGCACCGACCGGGGATTCCCGATGAGCACCTTGGGCTCATTGACAGCATCAAGAGCTTCTGCTTATTCGGCCAGGAATCCCCCGACGCCGCCTTCGTCAAGGAGCTGTTAAAGAGGGCCAATATTTCGCCCGTATCCAGCTCGGCGTTTCGTCTGCTGGTTCGCCTGGGCATTTGGAGGGAAGACGAGAATCTCTATCTGCACGAGCAGAATATCTCGCCGGACTTCCCGGAAGAAGTGCTCTCGATGGCCAGCACCGTCGCTGCGGGCGACCTGGCTGTGCGCTGGGATGCCTCGTCCCGGCGAGACTTGAGGGACTTGAACGCCTTCACCATCGACAGCAGTCTGACGCGCGACCACGACGATGCCTTGAGCCTTCGCGCCCTGGAGGACGGGACTTGCGAGGTCGGGATCCACATTGCGGATGTGGCCGAGTTCGTCGATCCGGGAGACATCCTGGACCGGGAGGCCGAGTCGAGGGCCAGCTCGATTTATCTTCCCGACGGACGGGTATCCATGCTGCCCCCGGTGCTCTCTGAAGAGTGGTGCAGTCTCAAATCGGGAAAAGACCG
>CAZEOY010000178.1:0-6999 GCA_964513835.1 uncultured Syntrophobacteraceae bacterium | reverse complement strand
GGTGTTTCAATCCACGCCCCCGCGCGGGGGGCTACTCCGCCTGGTTTCCTCCTTCGACCTCCCCGTTGCTGTTTCAATCCACGCCCCCGCGCGGGGGGCGACTGTATCTATGAAATTTCTTATGATATCATTAAATTAACAGATGAATTCCGCGAACCTCGGCTTGCTCGATTGCTCCGATCTGGGTCAGAATTGCCAGAGGACAAAGAAGACCTCTCATTCCGACATCTTAGGAAGAGCGCGAACCTTCCTGGCAATTCGTGAGGGCTTCGGGTTCGCGGGGAAGGCTAGACCACGAGGGGGCCTTCCGGGTCGTAGGCTGGTTTGGCCCCGACGTGCTCGACTCTTTTTTTCCAGTTCGCTCCGAGAAAGTAGAAGCGGAGGCTGTCCGCCTCGACATCAATTTCTGCGATCAGGCTCAGCCGAAGTCGAGCCCACTGGGCAGGGTCCACAAGGCATTCGAATACGGACTTCTGAACACGTTGGCCGAAGTTACGGCAAACCATAGCGACGCGGCGCAGGCGCTTCCTTCCTTCGGGTGTCTCAGTGCTCACATCGTATGTTACCAAGACCAGCATCAACTCCTCCAGCATCAAAAATGCCTGAACGTTGCAGGATGTTCATGGAACACGCTCCCGCCACTTGGCAGGATTGCGCGAGGTGAGGAAAACGCCGTAGACCGTGATCCTGCCCGCTGCATACTCGTAAGAGACCGCATAGGGAAAGCGGCGTACGAGACCGCGACGGTATTGCTCGTAAACAGCGCCGTACATCTCGGGCATGCGGGCGATGCCCTCGAGACATGCTTCAACGCAGCTCAAGAATTCTTCTCCCAATCCGGCTCGCCTTGCCTCATACCAGGGTTAGGCGTGGGCCAGGTCCTCCTCGGCTTCCGGTGCGACGATCAGTTCAGCGGCCATATCGATTGCGAACCCTGTCCTTGACCTCCTTCCACAAGAGTCCTGATGAGGGCCGGTTGATAAAATTAGCCTTCCTCTGGTCCAACTCCTCCTTTTGCCAGTCATGGACCGGCACGTCCTCGGGAGCGGCGGCCGGGTCATCCCACAAGTCCTCAACAAGCTGGAGCTTCTCTGATGGGCTCAAGTCGGAGACTGAAATCACCTCCGGGTTCATCTCCGTCTTTCCTCAGTGAACGAATGGTTTATCCGCGACATCTCTCATCCCAGCAATCGCCTGGATGCGAACGAAGCCGCTCGACCTCCCTGTCGAAGTTACTTGATCCCTTGCTCTGACACATTTCATCTTCTTTCCATGTAATGTCGAGATCTTGTATTGACATCGGGAAAAGACGATATTCACAGTCTTTCATTTATCTCAACCCTGGGCCGGCGAATCGCCACCGTCACTTCCAGAGGAATGGAGGATAAGCGTCCAGGTCACCACGGAGCAGCCGTGAAAGCAGCATCGCCTGAAGGCAGGGCAGCAATCCCAACGGCACCTTTTCCCCGAGAAATGGATGCTGGATCTCCTCCTGCTTCCTCTTCTGGTAGGCCACCAGGACCTCCTTGCGGGTATCGTCATCCATGAGGACCGCTCCAGTTTCCGACTTCCTGAAACCCTTCCCTTTCACCTGTTGACGATTCACGAGCGACAGCGCGAGCCGATCCGCCAGGATCGGGCGAAATTCCTCCATCAGGTCCAGGGCCAGGCTGGGCCGCCCCGGTCTGTCTCTGTGGAGAAACCCCACTGCCGGATCGAGACCGACCGATTCGAGTGCAGACGCAACATCGTGAACGAGCAGAGTATACAGGAAGGAAAGCAGTGAATTCATGTTGTCGAGCGGGGGGCGACGACTGCGTTCGCGAAAATAGAAATCTTCCTTCTGGGCAGTCACCAGGTGGTCAAAGACACCGAAATACCTTCGTGCCGCATCCCCCTCCACGCCGCGTATCGTGTCCAGGGAAGGCTCCTGCCTCAGATCACTCAGCGACCGGGCCAGCCGCTGTGACGTCTCTTCGACCTCTCCGCTTCCCGTTTTGCCGGGATGGTCCCGCAATGCTCGCAGGAGCACGGTGCGGCTGTTGACGATCTTGCCGATCACGGCGGACCGCGCTATCTCCGCTGACTTCTGTTCGTCATCCGCTCTGCGGTACTGCTCTCGCCTCAGGAGGACATTCCCCGAGACGGGGCCTTCCACGCGCGCCCAAAATCTGCCGTTCTCACTGAGGAAGGAAATGGCCACCTGCCGTTCCCCGCAAAGCTGCATCAACGGGGGAGAGCATGAGACCTGGCCAAAACAGACAATGCCGCCAAGGGTGTGGATCGGTACGCGGAACCTTGTCTCGCGCTCAACCCGCACGACGACGGTCTCGCCCTCCCTCGCCAGGTATGAGCCCTGCGTCGTAACGTACAACGTATTCAGGAGCTGTCTCATCTCATCTTCCTTCGACTTCCTTCAAGACATCAAATGCCTGTTCGAGATAACCCGCGGCCCCTCTTTTTGAGCTCATGGCCCTGGGCAGACAGACTTTGATCAGTGAACAGCTCTCGCACTTCTTCTCGTACCGTGCCTTGGGCGTGACTCCGGCTCGAATCAGCTCATGCAGGCGGGCAGCGGCACCCTGAGTCCTGTCCCGGAGATCGGGGTCGAATGGGACTTCGAGCCGGCGCCGGGGTTTGCCGTAAAAGATGGCGCCTTCGGTGACACGGACCTCCAACATCTCTTCGAGGCAGAGGGCCTGCGCACAAAGCTGCACTTCGTACCCTTCCTCCCGCCGCAGCCGTCCCCGCTTGTATTCAACCGGAAACGGCATCCAGAGACCGTAGGCTTCCGGCAGGCCGATTCCATGCGCCTTGTCCTCGCTCTCGGCAGATGTACGGACAGAGTCTCCTCCCCCCACACGGTGAAATTCCACCACATCCGCCTTCCCCGAAAGCCCCAGTCGAAGCGAGCGGAGAGGGAGGCCCCGAGCGATACGAATGTCCCCTCGGGACTCCACGGGCAGATCCTCCTCGACCCTCCGGTGCGCGTGCGCCCCCTCCACTGTGAAGACATTCTCTTCCCAAATGCCTTCAATGTGCACCAAGGCCGCCCTCCGCTCGCAAAACAGCAGGTGCTGCAGGGCCGATAACGGCAGGAGCTCGTCTTCGGAATACATATTCACTTCCTGTCATCTCACTTCAATGTGTGTGAGCTCCTGGGGCGGCTTGTCCCAATGGATGGTTGCCTCTCCTCCTTCGCCCATGACGGCAAAGCCTGCCTGCACCCCTTTGGGCAGGCGGCTTCCGTGAAACACAATCCGGTAATCTCCGAATGCCCGTGGAGCGACAATGGAGTCACGCTTCTCGACTTCCAGCAAATCGAAGAGCTTATGGGCGGGTGCGCACCCGAGCCTGGCCTGCTGAGCACGCTGGACATCGTTGGTGTCCGTGCCGACATGCCTGAAAATGATGATGGGCTCGCGAACCGACATGAGGCCCTTGCTGGCGGACCTGTCGTGCTCATACATCTTGAGAAGAGCCTCCCACAACAGTGAAAGATCGTCCTCCGTGAAACCGGTTTCCCGGGCCAAATGGGCGCTGATGAAACCCTTGGCCACATAGAGTCCGTAGGGAATGAGCGATTTGCGCCCCATGGTGCGGAGCTTGTCCTCCGGTTGCTCCCCTTCCCATTTGGCATAATCTTCACTGGATTTGGCCCCCTTCACGTTCTCAGCGACAGCCATGCGGGTGATCGATATGTCCAACGGCAATACCGGATCGAGCGATCGCGCGAACGCGAATTGTACGGGACCTCGCACTTGTCCGGCGTTTGGACCTGTGCTCATGACGGCCCCGAATGTGCGCACATCGTAAAAGCTTTTGCACATCCAATCACGGGCCAGCCTCACCTTGTGCTTGCCTGCACCCTTTTCGCCTGAGCCGAGACCTCCCTCCGTCTCTTCATGAGCTCGAGTAATCGGACGGTTCAGGTTCGTGGCATGCTCAACGAAGATCGCATTGGGAATCTGGTTGTCGCGAGCAATCTGAACATAGTTCCGTACTCTCCGCTTCAGCGCCACATCTGAGACAAGTCCGCGCATATCCTGAGGATCGATGCGAGGGGCGTTGCCCGCATCGGGATCGCCGTTGGGATTCCCGTTTTCACAGTCGAACAGGTACATGAACTCATACCGATTACAAATAATATCACTCATTGGGCGCCTCCTTGTCGTCTGTTGCCTCTGTCTTCCTGGTTCTCAGATCTGCCAATTGTTGATAATAACCAAGCGCAAACAGACTCTGTTCCTCAAGGGTGAGGGTTGCAGGAATGGAGTCTTTGATCTTCCCCCAGATTTCCGCAAGCTTGCTTTCGTACCAATATGCCAGTCCTCCTTCCAGCTTGTTTATGTGGAATTGGCTGGTTCGACTCAGCCTCCCCAAGACAAGCGCCGGAGTACTGCTGGCCGCAGCATAGTACCGTTGGACAATGCCTGCGCCCACATCGCCCAAGGCGGCACGCTGCAGACCTGCCATCACGGCCATGAGTCTGCCGCATTGGTAAGCAGGGTGCGGGTGGGCTTCGTTCAGATACGGCTTCAAATCCGATTTCATTGATCCACCTCCCGATATCCTGTGTTTTCGTACCAGATACATCTTGAGCAGGCCCAGACGGGCATGGTTAGGCGACTCGCCGCTCGAGAAACCCATTCGAGCCAGGAGGAGTGCTTGTGCAAGAGCAGACGCAGGAATCATTTCATTGAGAGCCGCGACATGCCACATTCTCGCCACGAAAGGAGCGGCGAGGTCGTCGAGCTCACGAACCGTGGAACCCAATACGGCGATCAGCTTCGGCGACGGAGCGAGTCTGCCTCCATCTCGATGCACAATTGACAAGTCCTCAAACCAGCTCAGAATATTTCCCGCCAGTTCCCCGAATTGTCCTTCCATCCAATCTCGCACCATCACACGCCCACCTGAGCCCGAAAGGGTCAGTGCGTAATAGTGGTTGCTGGCCAGATCGGGGCGCTCCCCGCTCCGGATGCTATTCAACAGCTCCCTCGCTCGGAGCTGAGCATCCAGTTCCTGCCGGTCCGTGCCCTCTTCCATCCAGGCCAACGGATCGTCATCAATGGGCACTGTCTCCTTGAACCAGTGAACTATTTTAGCCCCGGCAAGGCGCCGACCGTACTGTTTGATGAGGTGGTTCAAGGTAGAGCGGTAGGCGGAAGCAGCTTCCTCCGATACCGCGGCATTCCCTGATTGGATGAACCCGTATGAGCCAAACGATTCCTTGTCGAATCCGATCAGGGTAGTGCCCGCGCCTTGGCCACCCACATCAACGAGTCCCTCGACTTTCGGATGTGTCTTCAAGGGGATGGTTAACCGGCCGGTGACAAAACACCGCTGAGCAACTTGGCCGTCTCCGCTTGGTGTTCGAGCCTCCCTTTTCTGCCGGTTTCTGGAACCAGGCGGGCTGTGTGGGCAGCGATTACTTCCGGCCAATTCTGCCCTGAACCTCCGCCACCAGTCATGCCATTCGCTGGAGTCAACAACATGAAGATCTCCAAGTCTGAACGAAATCTTGTCGGTGTTTCTTGCTCCCTGGCTCTCAAGTCGAGAATGAATCTGCAAAAGTAACGTCGGATCCTCCAAGACCCGGGCTATGTGGGCTAATCCCCCCATGGCTTCACTCGCTGCGTGCAGCAGGCTGACAAAGAATCTATGTTTGTCTTTCAACTTTGAATCAGACGCATTCTTGCCGAACAATGTGACCACTTCCACTGAATCGACCAGGAAATGGCTTCTCGTTTCCTTGCCTCCGACCAGTTCTCCCTGGCTGAGATCAGGGCATTTCGCAAACGCTTGACCTGGGTTCTTCCTTTTGCTCGTATCTCCCAACTCGATCACGTCAAGGAACTGTCCTTGGGAATTGCAGAGGATCGCCCATCGTACATCCTTTGATTTGAATCCCGGCTCAGCCTCCAACCCATGATCACGCGCGTATTTGACAAGAAGCTCCAGCATTATGGCCTCCTCACTCCCTTGAGCACCTCCGCGCTCATGTAATCCGGCACGTCGAGCATTCCCCGGGCGACCTTTGCCCGGAAGAGGCTGACCAAAGGGACATCGTCGTCCTTTCCGGGGCGTGAGAGATCGAACACATCGTAGAGCATCAAGCCGATCTCCAGGTCCAGGGGGATTGGGTCGGTGCGAGGGGCGTCGATTTCGACGAGCTCGAAATAGGCGGGGAGCTCCCTGCAACCGAGGCAAGGCTGATAAATGCACTTGCCGTGGGCGGCACGCCGGCGGAACTGGGCCTCCATTCCCTGAATGGAGGATTCGAAACCTTTCCACGGACGAATCTCGGCGAACAGGCGGTAGCGCACATCGCGCAGCGCCATGGTCTGCCTCTGGGTGCGCCCTTTCTGGTCGGTTCCCAGCTGGTCGGGTGTGCCGTCGGCCCAGATCGGCTCCGGCTGAGCCTTGCCCGTCATCCACTTCCCACAGGCGCTGACGCTCACCTTCTCCTTCACTTCGTTGCGGCGGAGGGCAATGTAACTCGGTGCCGACAGGACCTCGATCCGTGTGATCTGCCAGCGAAACTCCCTGGGTTTGCAGTAGATGGCGTCAAAGATCCCTCTTGCGGCGGAAGGGGTGATGACCGGATAACTGAACCGCTCGACCTTCATCTCCGGCCTGGTGAAGCAGGCGAATTCGCCCCAGACCTCCAATCCTTGTTCTTTCGGACGCACGCTGTCCTCCTTTCTGTTCGCTCCTCAGGCAATCAGGCAGTCCATGGCGGCAGGCGGAACCAGTCCCCTTTGCGGATCATAGTGATCCTCATGGAGATAGATGAACCATTCATCGGATTGCCGCCCCCGGACTATGGGAACGGGCTCGAGCCACCTTCGGACTGGATCGTCGTCCCTCGGCCGGAAAAGACCTATGGAATGGGGGCGGGCCATGGCGGTCCACTGCCGGGTCAATCCCGTCCGGCGCACTTTATCGGCAAGCTGCCTGAAAACCGCAGGATCATAGCAGACGAGGACATTCACG
>CAZEOY010000177.1:0-7010 GCA_964513835.1 uncultured Syntrophobacteraceae bacterium | reverse complement strand
GCTGAAACCGACCTGGAGCAGGCCGGGGAGTCCCGCCAGCGTTAATCCGATGAGGAACAGCAGCATTCGCCAGGGGTGGCGGTTTTGGACCTCCAGGAACGAAAGCCTCAAGATGCGAGCCGAAGCGCGAGAAGTGATCCCTTTCCTGCTTGCCATCAACAGCATTGCCGGCAGGAAAATCATCATCGCAACCAAACAGAGCATGATACCTGTCCCGCCAATCAGCCCCAGTTCAGCCAAGCCTCTGAAATCACTCCCCAGCACGGCATAGAAAGTACATACCGTGCACACCACTCCCAGGATGACGCCGGGTCCCGTCTGAACGATGGCGGTCTGGATGGCCTCTTCCGGCGGACTTCCCAGCTCTTCTGCCTCCAGGTGTCGCAGGGCCATGTGCACCCCATAGTCGACGCCAATCCCCACCAGAACGAGGGCGAAAATCACCGAGAGCAGGTTGAGCTCCCCCACAGCAAGGGTAGCGAAGCCAAAAGTCCACGCCATGGCAGTCATCAAGGCTGCCATGACAAGGGCGGGCCGAATCCAGCCGTTGAAGATGAACAAAAAGAGGATAGCCACCAGGGCCGTGTCGATGATGGAGGCCTTGGTCATGTCTGAGTTGGTGGTTTCCATTTCATCCGCTTGCAGGGCAGGACGGCCCGTCAGCCCCACTTTGACTTCCGGGAGCTCCGCCCGGACCTGCTCAATACTCTGGCGCAGAACCTGGAGGGGCTCCATGATGATCTCCAGCGTGCCGTAGTCCTTGTGCGGAAGGACTTTCATGACGAGGAGCTGGCCGCTGGGGGTGAAAAAGTAGGTCTCAGCGTCGGAGGCAGGGACGAGCGAAAGGATGGGTTCTGATGGCTGTTCCCCCAGGGAGGCACGATGGACCTTTTCAGCAAAGCTGCGCAGCATCTCAACGACCTGAGTCATGACCTGCGGACTGGTCTCCAGTGCTATGGCGCTCGATTCACGCAGCAGATTGACCGTCAGATCCAGAATGTTCTCGAGAGATCCGGCGCCTTGCCGGTCATTGAGAAAGGGTGCAGTCCTCTTGATGAGGTGGACGATACTCTGCACAAAATCCAACGGGGCGTATAACAGTGCGCCATCCCCCAGCTCATCCATCGAAAGCCGGTAGTAAACGGCATTGATTCGATCGGGAAAGTTTCGCAGTCTTTCAGCCAGCTTTTCGGCGAACAGGATCGCCCGCTTTCGGCCGGCCTCGGTTCCTTCTGTTTCAATGACGACATACAGATATTCCTGATCTCCGAAATTTTCCAGGTGCTCGAGGTAGGTCTTCTGGAAGGGTACGTCAGGGGAGACCAGGTGGTCCTGATTGCCGTTCATTCGAAGGTACTGGAAAGCGTAGACGCCGGATGCCAATGCCAGTGCCAGCGAAAGCCCGACGATGGTGCGGGTTCGGGCGGCCACCAGCCGCCATATTCCTCGAAGAAGAGCTTTCTGAAGTCTGTGATGGAGGGTGGTCATGCACTTTTTGCTGTGCGGAGCGCCAGGTTTTTGGTTGTCGTCCAGGCAGAGCCGGGAAAACGGTGGGCCTCGGTCAGCACAGCTTCCAGGGATGAGAGAAAGTAATCCGCCTCGCTCCGATCAATCACGAGCGGAGGCAGGATTTTGATGGTGTCCAGACCATGGCCGGCAACCTGGGTCAGGATATTGTATTTTTCCATGAGTGGCATCGTGATCATTTGACAAAAAATGTCTGCATTCATGGAGTGCAGGAGTTTCCATCCTGTCTTGAGTGTCAGTGACCTGGGCTCACCAAACTGAATTCCAATCATCAGACCTTTGCCGCGTACTTCCCGGATCAGCTCATATTTCTCGGCCAGATGACGCAAACTGCTCAGCAGATGATCTCCCGTCTCCGAGGCCCGCTGAACCAATTGTTCGCTTTCGATTACGTGGAGGGTCGCCAGTCCGGCAGCCATGGCCAGATCATTTTGTCCGAAGGTGTTGGAATGAGCAAAACAGCGATCCATCGAATCAAAGACCCGAGAGTGTATCCATCGTTTGGCCAGGATGGCGCCGATAGGAATCAGTCCTCCGGAAAGGGCTTTGGAGATGAGCAGGATATCAGGAGCAACTCCCCAATGGTCCATGGCAAACATGCGACCGGTCCGACCAAGTCCCGTCTGGACTTCATCGGCGATCAGGCAAGTGCCGTAGCGATCGCACAGCCGGCGTACTTCCGGAAAATAGTCGTCGTCGGGGACAAAGACGCCTTTCCCCTGTAAAGGCTCCACGATGAAACCCGCAACGTCTCTCTCCTTGAGAGCACTCTCCAGGGCTTCAAGGTCATTGAAAGGGACTGCCGTGCAGCCGGGAAGCAAGGGCTCATTACGCTCCCGGAATTCAGCATTGCCATTGACGGAGAGAGCGCCAAGGGTCAGGCCATGGAAACCTCGCTCACAATAGACAATCCGATGACGTCCGGTTGCCTGCCTTGCGAATTTGAGCGCTCCCTCAACGCTCTCAGCCCCTGAGTTGGTAAAGAACACCGCATCCAGGTCTGCGGGCGCGATAGCTACAAGCGCCTCTGCCAGCAGACCGGAGATACAGCCCGCATCCATCTGGACCATGCTGGGCGGATCGCTTTCAAGCATTTCATGAATGGCCCTGAGCACCAGAGGATGATTTCGGCCAATGTTGAAAACCCCGAACCCGGCAAGAAAGTCCAGGACGCGCTCCCCTTTGGCACCCACGAGCCAGGCACCCTTGCCCGCCTTGTAGTTCCGCTTGAAGCCGATGACCTCGAGGACTCGCACAAATTGAGGATTGATGTAGGTGGCGTGCAGGTCGTATGTTTCAGCCAGTCGATTTCTGATGAGGGAAACAACATCCATGTCCGGTTCCAGAAAGCATTTGAGTTACCGCCCAGCGCCCCACAGAAGGGCAGAAACAGGCCTCGTGGCAGATCGTCTGGAGGCAAGTCGCAGGTCTCGCTCCACGTTCACCTCCAAAATACCCTAGTTTTGAGCCCTCATCAAAAGAAAATGGTTGTTTCCCTCTCTTCGCACCCCCCCCTGACAGCTTCAGAATGAGACTGGCTCACGGCGGATACGCTTCATCCAACGCCACCATTGATTGCCTCGGTTACTTCAAGAATGAGTGAATGATGCTGTCGAATTCAAGCAGTGGGTGAAGGGGGAGGTCTACCGGGTGGGGTTTCAGGACTTGATGGCGAAGAGGCAGCCCCATCGAATCGACGTGCTTCTCCCTTCAGAAAAGAAATGGCTGACACCTGCCGTCGCGAGAGGAATTCACATGTTAATGCTCTCCGGGTGACGACCGTCTCAATCCTTGGTGACGCAGCCGCAATGAAGGTACTTGATGTCGGTCATGTTGGGGTCTTCGATGCCCAGGGATCTCTTCTCCCAGTCCATAATGCGCTGGGAGACCACCACCAGGGCCCCGATGATTTCAGAAACGGCATTCCGGTCTTTCTTCCCCAAATCCATTTCTGCGGCCACCCTTGAGAGAAAATGCAGCATATCGCTCAAAGTCGAGGCGCAGTTGTAAGCTTCCTCGGGCCGTTCAATAGGACGCCCCACCGAAAGCACTTCAGCAAGACTGTTGATGAGAAGATCACTCTCCTTGGCCGCTTCATCCACCTTGGGCTGCTTGCCTCTCTCGGACCTCATAACCATCCTCCGGTAATGACGAATGATCTCGCCTGTGCCCCCGCGCTGATGGGCGCCTTCCACCCCTTTACGATGCAGCAGGTGAGTGCCAAAAATGCCTCTGGGTAATTCGGAGAAATGGCGGCGTTTGTTTAAATCTTTTGGAGAATGATGATGAAAAGCCGACGCGACCCATGCTGGTCCACTGCTTCCGGGGAATCAGCGCCGGCCTGACTGATCCGTCAGACGGGCCTTTCGAGGGAAGCCCGGGTCTTCTCATCAATGAATCGGCCGAGAATGGCCAGATGGGCCTTCTCCTCCTCTGCGATCTTGATCAGCACTTGCTTTGCCTGTGCATTTCGGCTCTCTCGAGCCATCCGCAGGTAAAGGTCAAGCGCCTGGATTTCGATCATCATGGCAATGTCAAGGTATCCCGCCACGGTGTTCAAATAAGGGCGGTTTCGTTCCATGAAAGCGTCGATTTCGAACCCTCCCTCCATGACCTGGCTTCCTGTCTTGTCCGACCCCTCCGGACCAGCTCCAGCGGGGATAAAAGTCTCTCCTGTCAACTCCGTCAAAAGGGTAGTCAAGGTTCGCTTGTGACTCTCTTCAGCCTTGATGAGATGGGTCAGAAGCTCGGCCAAACCGGGATCACTCGTCCTGTCCTTCATGCGTTGGTGGAACTGCCCCAGACCTTCTTCCATCTCGTACGCCACGGCAATGACCTCCCCGGGGCTCTCATCCCCCCTCACGAATCGCAGATGGAGCTCAGAGGGGCCGAATGCGGTGGGTTGCTCCCATGCCTCGATGCCTCCCTGCAGATTGTATACGTCCTCAAACCCCTGGTTGAGAAGGAATTGAGCGGCGGTGCGGCTTCGACCGCCTACGGCACAGTAAACAATGGTGGGTCGACGACGATCCATTTCCCCCAGCGCATCCATCAGCCTGGGAAGGGGAACCAGTCTGGCCCCTGGCAGATGCGCCTCCTCATACTCCGATGGCTGCCTGACGTCGAGCAGGGTGTAAGAGCCCTCCTCGTGGCTTCTCATATATTTCTCAAGATCCTCAGGGAACATCATCTTGAGCGACTCTGACCTCTTCGATCCTGTCATGGCTTCCACTCTCCCAACGGTCTGCATACTACAGATGGGCTCGTCTCCGAATGTGCTGCATCCGCACCTCAGTCCGGTCCTGCTGTCCGGCAAAGGCATGGGGCGGCTACGGCGATTCGAGACCGTTTAAAAAAGCGAGCACGTTCTTGCCCAGCACGCTGTGATTGTAACCTCCCTCAAGCACGGCGAAGCAACCTGCCTCCATGCGGACGGCGGCCCGACGCACAAGCTGTCCGATGGTCCGATAATCCTCGGTCTGCAAAAGGCCTCCCCAGTCCAGGCGATGATTGTCGAAGCCTGCGGATACGCCGATCACATCCACCTGGGCCGACTCGAGATGCTTCTCGATCTCCTTGACATATAACTCCCGGTCTTCCGACTCAGGGTTGTGGATCGCAACATACCCCTTGTCTCTCAGGATGGACACCGTCCCGTCCCCATAATGCAGGTCAAAATCGAGCACATAAGCCGTTTCGATGCGTCCCGCCCGGCGAAGGTGCTCCAGCGCCACAGCCATATTGTTGAAATAGCAGAATCCCCAGCTGCTGTCGGCGGAGGCATGATGCCCCGGGGGTCTTACCAGCGCAAAGGCGGGTTCGGTGAAGCTGATTTCCGCGGCGAGGATGGCGGCACCGGCTGCCAGTGCTGAAATCCTGTACACTCCCTCCCTCTCGACCCTCTGGATGTGGCGTGGCGTGTGAACGGCTTCGATGTCATCCCAGCCGGCGGGAAGGGGTTCTTCAAACTCGGCGATGCCTCGAATGGCCTCCACTATGGGCTCCAGTCTTCCGGGTGCAGCTGCGGGGTCATTGGTGTAGACTTCCAGGAAGTCCGGGTGCATGATCACCTTCATCCGAGTATCCTCTTCATCCGGGGATTTGGATTGAAATCATCATGATTGATGGCTCTCTTCAATTGGACCAGCAGCATCTCATGCCCAGAGGGTATAATCAACAGGACAGATTATGAGTAACCCTGCGTGGAACAGGGATCAACTCCGGGTGCCGGGCTTCGACCGGTTGAGACAGTCCGATATGCCGGGGACCGGCGCGCCACGAATCGTCACGAGAATGAGAAGGAGACGGAGGAATGAATTCACTCGAGATCAAGAGCACATTGGATGAGCTGAAAATCATGGCTTCCAATCTCGCATCCATGCCGGAGGATCATCGAATCGTTGCCTACAGGTCGGTTGACTCTCTTTTTCTCAAGCTGGAGGGGCATTTGAGGGAACAACCCGAGGCCAGGGGGGCCTCACTACTGGACGAAATCAAGTTGAAAGTGATCCTCATGGCTCGTCTGGATGACGCCACCGAAGATACGGACGCGGTGCTTCTCGATCAGGCTGAGTCCCTGATGAATGAGCTGGAAGGCCTCCTCTGCGGGCGCTGACTCGCTCCATCAGGCCCGGTTCCGGGTTGGCCGGGACTCCTTGGCTCTGATCCTCCCTCAAAGTCCAATCCGGGCTTCTCATTGATACGTATAGCGGGCATGGATTGCGCACTGGCCGGCAGTTCAGCCGTTTCTCGTTTTCTGGATTTGCTGTGGCAGGCCGTCAAGGCTGAATGACACGAACGGCCAGCACTCCGGGCCCGGGACCGGGTCCCGCATCAGCTCCCGACGCCTTTCGAGTGGCGCCGGAGCACAGATTCACAGCCGCCGGCCCCTCAGACGAATCCAGGGCCCACACGGTGAGCCCACCGTGGATAAACGACGCCCCGTGCCATACGCATGCCCTGCCCGATTCAACCAGGCTCTTAATCTCTTGCACTGAAGGGAGCCGCCAGCCCGAGTGTCCCGCCAAACGCAATCCTTCCACGTATTCTCGAGCTTTGTCCAAGGATTCCACTTCTCGAATCCCGGATTCCCACATCAGGCGGTTTTGCCGGTCCGATACGGTCCCGTCCCCGTTGTCGGCGAAGCTCCCATCCGGAGTGGTCCACACTTGCCTTCCTCCTCCGTCGTCCACGAGAGCGCAGGGAATCGAGACCGGTCCGAGGTCCCAGCCTGCCGGATGCTCTTCCCGACTGAGATAGCTCTCCGCAATCCTGTCCACCTGGCACCACCGGGGCAGCGCGGGGGCTTCCAGAATCAGCCTGACGGATCCTTCAACGAAGGGAAGCCTGAAGGCCCCGGTTCCATCGCACAGGGTCTCGAAAGGACTTCCCTCAATGGCGACCGTGAATCCTGAGAGAGGCTTGCCTGAAGCATCCACCAGGTTGCCCCGGACCGTCCTCTTGAGCACGGGTCTCAACCCTTC
>CAZEOY010000176.1:0-7015 GCA_964513835.1 uncultured Syntrophobacteraceae bacterium | reverse complement strand
CGCGTTGCACTCCTGGCCGGCGAAACTGCTGCACTCTCTCACCGCCGCCAACACCGCAGCCGTGCGCTGGCGGCAAGGGTCGCCCGGCACGCGCCCGAATGCTTTCCACCTGACAAGCCCCTCGTCCGGATCATCTGTATCCGGCGAGGGCTCCAGCGGGTCGTCTGGAATGGGGGGCTCCTAGACGCGATCCCCGTTCGATTCGACGACGTGGCCGGATCGAAGCCAGGTCTACGTACGGAGGACCTCTGGCGTTTTCTCCTCGCTCGCATCCCGGCAATGGCTGATCTGGAAGTTGTGACAAGGCCAGGGTCATCTCCCGAACCCGCCGTAATCGAGCCTCCAGCCGCCTGGCCCCCCAACCCGACTGCGGGGGCAGGCGACGAGGCGGCGACTCGGGAACTCATGGAGATCATCGCGCTGGTTGAGTCGCCTCCCGACGGAAAAGACCTCGAACGACGGCTCGCGGCAATCAGGCTGCCTCGCCCACGATTCGAGTGCCTTCAGCGCGTGTATGCCGAGGCAGGTAGGGATGCGGTTGTTCGAAGCCTGGAGTTGACGGGTTGACTCCCCTTGGGTAGGGACCTGCGTTGTAAGGCTTGCCTCATCCTGGCAGGTCGCGCGGGACCCAGCACGATTCAAGGAGGCCGTATGGACCCTCGCAAGCAGAAGCGCCTGATCCACGAGACGGTCACAGAGCGAACCTACGAGGAGGTGCCGGAGGACCAAGACGAGAACGAGGGCCCCGTTGACGACGGTGACGAAGACGAGGAGGAAGAGGAGGCCGTCGAGGAAGACGAAGGGGAAGACGGGACCGACGAGGACTAGAGCACACTACCGGCCCGGTTGCCGCATCTTCGCAACCGGGCCGGTTGCCTTGGATTCAGCACGCATCGGTTGAAATATAGTAGCAGGCCGTGGCCCAGCTCTGGGCCGCTATTTATCCTGCACGACCACCCAATGCCCGCAATCCTGCATCCCGTCGCCCTCACACTGACCGCAGGATGCAAAGCCATCGCCGCCACACGACCAGCAACTCCCCTTACCCGTACCGCCGCAGCTCGTACATTTGAGCTTGCCCGTCGAATCGTAAATATTTCTACCGGTGCCATTACAGACATTGCAGTTGTTCTGTCCGCGAAAGCATCCGGCAGTACACTGCACCTGACCACGGCCCATACAGTTCGCGCATCGGAAAGAACCTGAACCCTTGCAGTTCACGCAATCCGCCTTCTGGCAGCGGATAAACTGCCGGGTTGGGCCACAACCGGCGAAGACACACGCAAGAGCAACCGAAACCCCCAAGATCGTTTTCATGCCTGTCCCTCCCTTCTGTTGATCGCGCCCTATCGGACGTACCGGATGAACTCGAACTTCCCGTCCTTATCCACCTTGTATTCGGCGATAGCGGGAGCCCCCAGACCGGACTCGGTCACATAGTAGTGCCCTGGGGTGGGAGCCGGACAGATGCCGTACTTGTTCGCGCATCCCGTGCCCACGCCGGCAAGACAGGTGACGAGCGCGAGGAAGCCCCACTTCACGAACCGCCTCATAAGCGCCTCCTTCGTTCTATGGGAGATTCCGATCATGTCCCCTCGTCATTCAAGAAGACTGCGTCTGGGCGGTAGCCATCGCTCCTCCTGGACTCTCATGACAGCGACCACTCCCCATACTCGGCGGGTGGTGACGCTTGGGCTACGGAACGGTCAGGGTCACCCAATCAACGCCGATGTTTCCCGCGTAGTCCTTGGCGAAGATGTCGAAGTCGTAGTTGCCCGTGGGCAGGGCGTACTCCGCGATGCTTAGCCCACCTGCAGGAACGGTGAGGCTGGCTGCCGACAGGTTCCATGTGATGTTGCCCGTCGTGGAGTCGAACACCGGCAACAGCACGTTGACAGTGTCGTTTGGGTCCACGCGGACTTCACTTACCGCCCCCGAAGCCTGGAAGCTGAAGAAACCTTGAATCGAGCCTGTCCCGATCGCGTAGTCCAGGGTCACATACAACGCGAGCGTCTCGGGGGTCACGCTCCCGAATGGGGTGTACTGCACGTAGCAGACATGAAGGTTGACCGATGGATCGACCACGAACGCCGGCAGGTAGTTGGCCGTGGTTCCGTCATGGAGTATGAAGACCTTGCTGTCCCACGCAACTGCGTAGCTTCCCGGCGTAGCGATGTCCAGGTCAATCTCCGCCAGTATCAGCCAGCTCGTGGGGGTGATTTGTGTGCTGATCTCCGCGGTCACCCCATCCAATCCGCTCCCGGTCACGTCGAAACCCACGGTTACCGGTAAAGCGGGACTGACGGTAAACGAGGAAACGCCGGTGATCGTTATGGATGGGGCCGTCGTGTCTCCCGCAATCGCCGTTGCGTAGGCGTTGAGGAATTCGTCCCATTGCGTCTCGATTGCGACGTCCACGGACGCATAGCTTGCGTCCGGAGCGGATTTCGGAAAGTAGATCGACGCGCCCCGATGATTGGGCTTGAGCGCACCTTGAACCCTGTACAGGACGCTGCCGTCGATAGCCGTGACTACGGCGTTTGCCGCTGTTCTCAAGCTGGCGACCGAGCTATTGGCGGCCATGGCTGCGGCGAACTGACGCATCTCAATGTAATTGGCCGGCTCAGATGGGTTACTCCTGCCATATTCCGTCGAAGTTCCTCGGGCGGCTGCGATCGTCGCCAGCTCCAAACCGAGTGCAGCTTGCAGCTCCGTCGCGAACGAATTCACCGACGCAAGAACGGCGTTATTTCCAGCAGTGTCCAGGACTGACAGCGTGACGTTATTATCCCCGTTCGCCGCAGACTGAGCGAGGAACCCAACGGCGATCGCCTGAGCCACGGCGAGGCTGGAGGTCGCAGGGTTGGCAACGATGGTGTTTAGGAACGTCGTGTAGTCCCATCCCGCGCCGGGCTCGAGCTCTGCCGATCCCACCAGCAGATTCGCGTGATCCCGAACCAACCGTTGAGTCTCGATGGCTCCCATGAGACAGGCGTCGAATCCTATGATGTCGAAGGCGGCAATGCCAGTGTTCGTCTCGATATTGGCGAGGGCCGTCTTCAACTGCGTGAATGTAATTATTGCTGTGGGGCTGGTCGTCTCGTCCGTGGCGTAGCCGTCGTATTGACCGCCGTGATCCCACATGACGAGGATATAACGATCGGCGGTATACGCCCCCGCCGCCCACGTGACGAAACTCGTCAACGCAGTAGGAGACGCGGTATCTATCTCGCCGAGGTCCGCCAGGACCTGCGAAGTGACAACGTTCGGGTCCGCGTCCGGCTGGATCAAGAGCCGCTTTGCGGTTGTAGACCCCTGGATCGGCAAGGTCTTGGTATCAACTTCCACGAGGACGTTCAAGTAGGGCGAAGCGGCTACGGCCTCCATCTGGTTCAAGTTGTCTGGCGCGAAATCTTCGAGATCGTTATCCGCCGCCATGTAGACCATGACTGTCCACTTCAGAGGTGGGGGCGGCGCGCCACCGCCGCCTCCTCCGCCACCGCAGGCGGGGATCACGGAAACAGCGAAAGCAAAAAAGGCGAGCCGAAGCGAACCTGCCGACCCGAACGTTGGGACCCTCTGGCGATTTTTCATGAGCACCCTCCTGCCTGCCAGGAACCTGTAGAAATTCCCGTAACCTTCCTGCGGCAGACGCCCGGGGTGCTGACTCGCGTGGCTTGAACTAAAGAGCCCCGCCGCCAGGTTTTCCAATGAGCGAACCGACCAGGCTGCTCAGAGGAGGTGACCCGTGCGGCGAGGCTTTTCAACCTCGCCGCACCTCCTCTGAGGCACGCGGAGATGCTGTCCGTTCAAACGGACTCGGTCTCTGCGCTCATCAATCCTGAAAGAGCCTGGTCGGTTCGCTAGGGGAAGTATACACCATTGCACATGGATGTCAACTGATGGGGTCGGAAGCACGGACTTGGATGTTCGCCCCGACAGCCGCTGGGACGATCGGTGGGGTGTTCGTAATCCGCGCAGTCGGATTCTCGAACGGCCCCGGGGTGCTCAGGGGCTTTCGGCTGATGCGGGACGAGCAGAATGCCAACGAGCCTACGTCGTGTCCCCGACAGGGAAATTCACGATCATGCCACGCGGGCCAGGATTCACAACCATCGTTGCCCGAATCCTGTCCTTTTTCCCGCAGGCTTGATGGTAGTGGCCGCACACGCACAAGTCAGGACGGAGCGCCTCCACGATCCTCCGCACGAGGCGACTCCCGCCCGCGTCCGGTATGGGGTGCCGCCTTCCGTCAATGGCAGTCCCGCTCGGCGGGTAATGTGCCAGTAGAATGAGCCGCTTCCCTCGATTGCCGGACCCGCACAGGTTCATTGTCAATTCAAACGTCTCCTCTTCCATGAGGGATTCACCGGGCCAGAAGGCCAGATCGTTGCCCGGCACCCCGACGATGACCGCCTTGTCCGTTTCCACGACGCGGAATGACACATCCACGATGAACGGATAGAATCTCCGGAGCCACAACATATAGCCCTTCGAGTCGTGATTGCCCGGGATGCAGTAGATCGGTACGCCCACTGTCGCCAGTTCCTCAATGAATGCCGAGTTCTCCTTAGCGAAGAAGCTCAGGTCCCCCGCGCATACCACGCAGTTGGGCTTCTTCTTCGCGGCCTTGTTCACGATCGCCTCCGCAGCGGCGATCTCGCCATGCGGATCGGTGAACGCGAGCACTCTCAGCATGGCAAAGGTACTCATGGGGCTTCACGCATGAGGAACTGCATTCTTTGGCGGGCCATCACGACCGCGGGGGATGCCCTCCCGCCTGAGAGCCCTTTCGCTTGTCCCATTCTCACTGCGTGATGATGACCTTCCGGGCGCGGGAGCCCCTGTGGCCGCCCACGATGCCCATCTTGGCCATAGACTCGATGAGGTGAGCCGCGTGGCCATAGCCCACCTTGAGAGTGCGCTGGAGAAGCGACGTGGAGCCGCGTCCCTCCGAGAGAACCACCCGCACCGCATCGTCGAACTTCCAAGGGGTCGTCTTCATCATAGGTCAACCTTCCTATTGGAGAACGCAAACTCGATGAGACGCTGGAGAGCCCGGAAGACCCGAGGGAACCGGGCCTCGATCCCGAAGACGACCATCCCCGCGGTGATCGAGAGCGCCACGAGCCAGAAGACCTCGGCCTCCGGCGGCTTCACGGGCGGGGCCTCCGGCCGCGGAAGTACCTGTCGGACCCCTTGCCGCTCTCCGTGACCTCGTAGACCTTCCGGCGACGGCCGAGACGGAGCTTCTGACTCCCTGGGTGAGTCGTTGTAGTCACACGGGTTGCTCTCTGATTGACCTCCCCAACGCACGGGTTGGCTGGCGGACAACGATCTCTTTCGCCCCCCGCATCGGGCCCCGTACCGCACCCGCGGCCTTTGCGTGGCGCAACGCCGTCTCCACTTGGCCAGCAAGGAACCACTTCTTGCGTCCGAAGCGCAGGTACGGAATCCTTCCGGTGCGGATGAGCCACGCGACCTGCGGACGGCTGTAGTTCACGGCGCGCACCAGCCCCTCGAAGTCCCACATAATGTCGCCCCTGATTCTTCGGAACCTGCCGAGGACCTTCTCCTGGACAACCTCAAGGGAAACCATCCGGTCCATCATCGCCCAAGGCGATTGTGATGGAGAACTGCCCGCCGAATCCCGGAACCGTGGCCTGAGCATCGCAACCAGCACCCCACCACGAAGGTGGAACGCGGATCGCCGCCCTGGCGTCATGGGTACTGCAATCCAGATCGTGTCTTTGCCATCCGATGAGCGGTCATTTCGCATTTGCACGTCTTCCTTCTATTGAACGCGACACCACGGCATCCGCGCCGCAGAACAACTTCGCAAGAGTGTTTCCATTTTCAGTCGGGTGAGTGCCTCGCATTCACGCTCGATGTCGGTCCGAGTCCGCAACGTTTTGGAAAAGTCCGCGCTCGGCCCACTGAAGTGCCGCTCCTGTCTCCACTCCCCGTGGTAGCCGAGACGGGTCATCGCCTCCAGGAGCCTGTCGAACATCAGGTACACCTCATTCCGGCATGAAGTCGGCGTCCGAGCTCGAGGGTGCGCTACGTTAGGCAGGACCATGACGTGAGCACGAAAGCCGATGTCGTTGACCTCGATGGTTGAGATGACGGACCAAGCCAGCCCCAGGGCGGTCCACCGGGCCTCGCGCTTGAACGCGATCTCATCGGGTCGCCAGCCATTCCGCTTGCGGAAGAAGTCCGCCATCATCCAGAACCGAAGATCATTCCGTTTGTCCATCGCCTGCCCCCCCAGAATCCCCCCATCTTGGAGTGCCCCCGCGCGGCAACTTCACGGGCGCGTGGGCGGTTCACATCAATAATACTAACGGTATTATACGATGCCCACCCTCGGAGTGCAAGAATGTATCGAAGTAGTCCCAGACGCATCTATGCCTCAAGCAATCGCGGAAGTTCCCTGGATGCTCAGGACTTCCGGAATGCTGGACGGACGATAGGGGGCCAACGAGGGCCTACGTGTTGTTCTCGCTGACGTTCGGGGGACCCATTCAGGCCGCCGGGATCACGACAAGGATTCCGTCCTACGCTGGCACTCCGGGCGAGAAAATCGGGAAGGGAGACGAACGGCGACTGTCCTAATCCTACAGCGTAAAGTCGGCCATGATACTACGTGAAGTCGCCATTCAGTTTCGAACCGTGATTCCCTTCACGGGTCCCGCGGCGACGCGATCGAGAACATCTTGTGTCGCGCGGCGACCGAGCGCCCGCTTCCAGTGTCCCACTCGCGCGGCCCGGTTGCGCCGCTGGCGGTATTCCATGAGATCCACGACCCGATCGAGCGGCTTGGCGCTGGGCTGGCAGGTAGCGATGACCACGCGGCGGGTCTCCTCGACCGTCATCTCGGGGTATTTTTTCCCACAACCGGTTGCGCTGCGTGACCAGGAAGTGATGCGCCAGGAAAGAGAGTGCCGTGTGGTGGTGCCAGCCTCTCCAGGTGCGCGTCTCGTAGTCGCCGAGCCCCGTCTCGTTTTTCCCCTGC
>CAZEOY010000175.1:1084-7065 GCA_964513835.1 uncultured Syntrophobacteraceae bacterium | reverse complement strand
AGATACGTTCATGATGAATGTTTCACCGTACCTTTACTCCCTCCCTGGCTTCCGGCTCCGGGGATACCATACGGTCACCGGCCGGCCGGGCCAGCGGAGCAGGGGGGACCTTCTCCCGTCCGGTGAATGCTCCCCTGCCGGAATCGTCTTCACCCGCGCCCGCACTGGAGGTGGGCCGATTTGAGAAAAGCTTCATGCTCCCGCTCTGTGCCAAATAGTGTAGCCGGAGCCTTGCGTAGAACTCCCTTCGGTCGAGGCGGTCATTGGAGGGATAATCCGTCAGCAGATAGACGCGAGTCGGTGAATTCCACAGCCGGAAAAACTCCTCCTCTTCAAGAAAGGTCCCTGCCGCGTCGGGAAAACGAGACCCGAAGGCCAGATCCTTCTTGACTCCGTGGACCATGGAGATCTTCTGCCCTGAGTAAAACGTTACGCAGGCGACATCCTCGTAGAGACCATCCATGACGATCCGCTCGCCCGGTTCGAACCTGGAGGAAATGGCCATCCCCAGGGACTTGGTGGAAACAAAGGGCTCGAAAACCTTTGTACCCACCTGACTGAAATAGCGCAAGGCGACCATGGTGAGAAGAACCAAAACGAAGGTCCAGGCATACCTTCGGAGCGCCGCGGCCAGCAGCGCCGTAACGGACAGGGCCAGCAGGGTCGAGCCGCAGAACAGCGCCAGCGAAGCGAGGTCGTCCCAGGACGGAAGTGAAACGACCTTGGATACAGTGACCGCCCCATCGTCATACCCCATGAGATTGGTGTCCACCATTCCATAGAGCTCCCTTCCCAGGCTCTCCTGCCACAGACCGGGAAAGAGGGAGGCCCCGAGGATCCCCGCCGCAATCAGAAAGATGGGCACCGTCGCCGCCGGAATTTCCCATCGAAGACGACCTCTCATTTCCAGTGCCCCATCCGTCCTGGAGAACGCCGTTCCGGGCTGCTCCCCGCCGGAAACGGAGTCCGTGCCATCGGGATTTCCGAGGTCGGATCCGTTCTCCCCAGACCCAGGCCGGCGATGCAAGAGTTCTGATTCCAGGCGGGTCCCCATAATAATCTTTGCCCAGTATTTTCCACTCAGGACAGCCAGGGCAGGGAGCGCCGGAAGCCCGTAGTAGAAGAGCCGGAAGGACCCGACAGAGAAGAAGAGCAGGAGCACACCCACCCACAGCCAGAGCCACAGGACGGCCTTTTCGGCCTCCGTCCCGTTGCGCAGCCGGGGCGGAAAATTCTCCCAGAGGACGAGAGGAAGGAAAAAAGTCCAGGGGTAGAAGATGAGCGCAGTCCCGGCCCAGAGACCCGCCACGGAGAGCGAAGTCATGCTTGAGGCAATGGACCCCGCATTGAAGAATCTCAGGAAGTGAACGTCCAGGAGGTAGAATTTGAGGAACCCCGGACTCCTGAGCTCTGCCGCCAGGTGCCAGGGGACGGCCAGCAGGAAGAAGACCAGGAAGCCACGCCAGATGAGGATCTGCCGGATCAGTCCGAATTCCCTGGTGAAAACGACATAGCCGAGAATCGCCATAACGGGGAAGACCAGCCCGATAAGCCCCTTGGTCATGACGGCCAGCGCCATGGCCGCATAGCCGGCCATGAAATAACGTTCCCGGTTCCGCGAATCGCTGCAGCCAAACAGAAGAGCCGCCAGGGCCGCAGTGAGAAAGAGGGTGAAGAGGATATCCGGCTGGAGCTGCCGACCCGTTTCGAACACGACAAGCCCTGCGCTGGTGGCGAAGATCAGGGCGGAGAGCATCCCGGCCAGGCTGCCGAAAAACCTTCTCCCCATGACGGCGCAAAGCGCCATGATGCCGACGTTGCTCAGGGCGGCGGGCAGGCGCGCTGAGAGCTCTGATATGCCGAACAGCTTGAAAGAGACGGCGGTGAGCCAGTAAAGAAGTGGCGGCTTGTCCAGGAGCCGCACGAAGTTCAGCCGGGGAATGATCCAGTCGTCCAGGACCAGCATTTCCCGGGCGATCTCCGCATACCCTCCCTCATCCAGGTCAAACAGAGCCAGGGAGCCCAGTCTCCAGAGCGAGAACAGAAAACCCGCAATCAGCAGCGCGGCGAAATACCAAAAATCTCGAGAGCCTGTCCTGGGAAGCATGCACCGATTCTCACGACTGGATGGAGAGCACGAACACCCCGCTTCATCAACGAACCGACCCTGCATAGCACAGAAGGGCGTGTTCGTCCACCCGACGATCCTCGGGCCTCGGGCCCTCATGGCACCTCGAGCCACTCTGACCGATGAAGAGGACCACGGCAGGCCTGTTTTCCAACTCGAAACCCGAAACTGTTGAGACGAGGTCAGATCTCGACGAGGCCGTTCTGGATGGCGAATCGGGAAAGCTCGGTGTTGTTGCGCAGATTGAGTTTCCTGAGGAGGCGGAACCGGTAGGTGTCCACCGTCTTGGTGCTGATGTTGTACGCTTCGGCGATCTCGCGCGTCGTCTGGCCCATGGCGAGCCGCCGAAGCACCTGGATTTCCCGGTTGGAGAGGGAGTCCAGGAGCGAGCGCCCCGGGGTGCCCTTGGCCACGTGGAGGGCCAGAAGCTCCGCCGCCGAGTCGCTGAGGTACCGGCTGCCGCCGTAGACCTTTCGAATGGCCGTGACGAGCTGCTCGGGCGCCGACCGCTTGGTAATGTATCCCATGGCGCCGGCGCTGAAAACCCGGATCACGTACTGCTCCTCCTCGTGCATGGTGAGCACCAGGACGGGGAGCCTGGGGTTCAGGGTCTGGAGCTGCGTGATGACCTCGAGCCCATCCAGGCCCGGCATGGAGATGTCCACGACGGCCACGTCGACTTGTGCTTCCATCGCCTTCTTGATGGCCTCGCGCCCGTCGGAAGCCTCGGCAACCACCTGGATGTCCCCGCTTTCCTCTATAATGCGGGCAAGTCCCGCCCGAACAATGCTGTGGTCGTCCGCCAAGAGCACTTTGATCATGGAACCACTCCCATTCGGCCGGAGATGGGCAGCGTGCAGCGCATCTGGGTCCCCTTCCCCGGGGTGGACTCGATCTCGAGCGATCCGCCCGCAAGACCCGCCCGCTCGCGCATTCCCGCCAGTCCCAGGCAGTCCGACTCGGAAAGATTGGACACATTGAAGCCCCGGCCGTTGTCCGTAACCGTGATGACCAGCACATCCCCCTCCCGTTCGAGCGAGACTTCCGCGTGCGAGGCGGAGGAATGCCGCACCACGTTGGTCAGAGCCTCCTGGGCAATGCGGTAAGCCGCCGTCGCCACGAGGTCGTCCATGGGCGGGACGTCATGGTGATGCAGGATGATGGCGATTCCCGAGCGCTTCTCGAGGTCGGTCGTGTACCATTCGAGAGCCGGAATGAGCCCCAGATCGTCCAGCACGCTGGGGCGCAACCGCAGGGCGATCCCGCGCACTTCGTCAATAGTCTTGTCGATGATGTCGCACATGTTGAGGGCGCGGGCCGCCGCCCTGGAATTGGAATCCTTCAGGTGGTTCAGCATCCAGACGGCGTCCATCCGGAGGGCCGTCAAAATCTGCCCCAGCTCATCGTGGAGCTCGCGGGCGATGGCCGCCCGCTCCGTTTCCTGCCCCGCCAGGATCCGCCCCGAAAGCCTCCGCAGCTGATCCTGCGCCTTCTTCACCTGGGTGATGTCGGTCCCGATCCCGCAGGTTCCCGTGGCCACCCCGTCCTCGTCGTAGAGCGGAAACTTCACGGCCAGATACGTGTGGATTCCGTCCCCCTGCGGAAAGTGCTCCTCCACCTGCCATGAGCGCCCTTCTGCAAGCACCTGCAAATCGTTGGCCCGGAACTGGTCCGCAAACTCCGCCGGGAAGATATCGTGGTCGGACTTCCCCCGGATCTCCTCGCCGTTCATGCCCACGAGCTCTTCGAAGCGGGCGTTGACGAGGGTGTAATACCCGTCCACATCCTTGATGGTCACAATGGCCGGCGTATACTTGAGGATTCCGCTGATCTCCCGGGTCCGCTCCCGGACCTGGCGCTCGAGCTCTTTGGAATAGCGGCTCAGCTCGTCTCGCGCCCGTTTGAGCTCGAGCTCGCCCTTCTTGCGGTCCGACAGGTCCCGGGCCACACAGACGCTCCCGATGGTCCGGCCGCGATCGTCCTTGAGCAGGCTGATGGAAATGTCCATCGGGACGATGCTGCCGTCCCGCTTCTTCATGAGGATTTCATATTCCCGCACGACGCCTTTGCGGCGAAGACGCTGCAGCATCCTGTCCAGCTCCTCCCGGTCAGCGTAGAGGTCGAAAGAGGATTTGCCGGCCAGTTCGTCGCTGTGGTACCCGTAGATCTCCACGGCCCGCCGGTTCCACAGGATGAACCGCCCTTCCCGGTCCACGATGCCGATGGCGTCGACGGAGTTCTCAATGATATTTTCGAGATACTCCTTGGTCCGTTTGAGCTCGGCTTCGGCGCGGCGACGCTCGTCGATCTCCTGCTTGAGCTGCCGGTTGGCCTTTTCGAGATCGTGGGCGCCTTTTTCGATGCGCTTTTCGAGCTGGTCCTGGATGCGGTTCAGATCGTCGCTCGCATGCTTGCGTCCGGTAACGTCGCGCAGGATCTCGAGGGCCAGTTCCCTGTTGTTCAAGGTGAACGGGATGGTCGTCACCTCAACCCAAAGCTCAATGCCGTCCTTTCGTTGAATGAGACACTCCGGAACGAAGGAGCCGTTCCAGGCGGGCTCGCCGCGCGGATCACGAGATTCGTCCGAGAGTTTGCAGCGGATGAGCCCCAGGTCCCTGTGAAGGAGCTCCTCGCGGGAATAGCCGGTCATGGCACAGGCAGCCGGGTTCACATCCACGCACCGCCCCCCCTCATCCGAAATGAACATGGCGCCCCGCGCGTTCTCAAAAATGGTACGCAGCGGTTCCCCGTGCTGGTTGTCCCTGAGGCGAACCTCCCCGTACCAGGCCACATTCGCTTCCAGCTCGGCCACGCGTTCGCGAAGCCGCCTCACTTCTTCGAGGCCGCCCGCACCTGTCGTTTGTTGCTTGTTCACGATGCTCCACCCATGAACCACCTGATCCGTCTCGAAGAAACGCATCGGCGCTCCCGATCGATCCCGGTAACCGTTTAACGGTTTCTGCTCCTCGCAAAACATCGGGCGCAGGATCATTCCACCGATCGTATACAACATCCCGGGCCGGGAGAATATGAGGGAACATCTGATTCTATTGTCAGTATTTTTCTTACCGCAGAGGAAGGTCTTTCTCCGGGCGTTCTGCACAGATACCACTCACATGGAAAAACAGCAGCGCACTGAAAGCCCGGTTCCGTGCCGATGCCGACCTTGTACTGAACAGCCAGAGACGTCAGGAACTGCTTGACATGCTCCGTCGTGAACCCTCTGGGCTCCTTGGCTGCGCGTGGAGGTTGGACAGTGCCTGACCCAGTGAGTGCAGATCTTCAGGGTCTTCCGAAAATAATGTCGCAGTCAGACCTCATTGGTCAGTGCGGCAAATCGGCATCTCAGGAGGCTCCTCGTTTCACGCTCACAGCTCAAAGCGATGAAACTGCCTTCGCAGAATGCTCGGGGATCACATGCGAAACGGGTTCAACCCTGATCGGTCTGGAGAGCTCACTGAACGGTTCGTCTCGGCCGGACAAACTATGGCCACTCGGATTGCAGCCAACGATCGCCTCCTCGCCTCCGAAGGAGCGCGAACGATGCTTCGGGGTGCAGCGGGCTGGAGCAGCTCGATATCGAGCGAGATCGCATACCGTGCCTGTTGATGTTGGGCCGGTGACTGCCGCTTTCCTGCAGATAGCACCTGGAGAGTCGCAAGGGGCTTGGGTTTCTTTCGACCACCCTCTTTCAAGGAGGGCATCGTACACAGCCTGAGCCGTCATGTTGGTGGTGAGAATCGTTGTCCGCAGTCGAGGTTCGGCTTGCGTCTGGGGATTCATGATCTCATGAATATCATCGAGAAGCCCCGGGGCTTTTACCTCGGCCTTTGGTTTGTGACGGGTTGATGGG
>CAZEOY010000175.1:0-1074 GCA_964513835.1 uncultured Syntrophobacteraceae bacterium | reverse complement strand
TGGTTCGAAACTCATTCATGCCCAATTCCACGGCGGCCCGGCTCCAGCCGAAGACGTCTTCGGCTACACGATTCATGCCTTCCAGGATCGAGATGGCCACATCGCCCATTGCTTGATGCCGAGCAGGCCACGGAATCATGTCAACCAATCGAGAAATCAAGGCCACCACTTGATCTGATACACCGTTTCGACTCAAAATGGATGACTTCATGCCCGCCACCTCCGATGTTGCAGCACGATATCACTATAAGAGGTATTATGAAGCCCCAATTCTGGGAAGCCCTTCGTTGAAGGTGTCATCAGCCACAAGGTCGGGACCCGTTTGCGCTTCCCATGACGGCGGGAGAACGTCTCCGGCAGGATTGGTCATCGTCCGACCTGGATCCTTCAGAGCTTTCCCGGCAATAGCACTGGGATATCTGCACGTTTGAAATCAGGGAGGTTGCGGGTGACAATGACATCGGCGTTGACAAGACGTACAGCCTCTTGGAACACCGTGTCTTCAAAATCTTTGAATCGCAGACCCAAGGCACCGTGCAGAGCGTTCTTGTCCAGCGGTGCTATGATATCTCTCCCTTAAAGCCCATGGGTCATGAAGCAAGCTTCTCCCGGATGAGCTTTCGGGCGAGATCCAGGGCGGCGGGGAGGTTCTCGGGCTGGTTGCCGCCGGCCTGGGCCATGTCAGGGCGGCCCCCGCCGCTTCCGCCGACTTCCTTAACGATCTCCTTGATGAGGTTGCCCGCCTGGATCCGCTTGGTGAGATCCACCGTGACGCCTACCAGGAGGAATGCCTTGCCCTCATGGGCCGCTCCCAAAACAGCCACGCCGCTCTTCATGCGGTCCTTGAACTGGTCGTTCATCTCTCGGAGGATTTTCGGATTGTCGGCCGCCACCTGAACCACCAGCATCCGCACTCCCCCTACCTCCTCGGCCTGATCCAGAAGGTCCGAAGACTGTCTGCTGGCCAGCGATGCCTTGATGGACTCCAGCTCGCGCTCCACCTGCTTCTGGGATTGGGCGAGTTTCTCGATGCGCTCGGGGAGGTCGAGGGGCGCAGCCTTGAGCAGGTGGGCC
>CAZEOY010000174.1:0-7075 GCA_964513835.1 uncultured Syntrophobacteraceae bacterium | reverse complement strand
CACCCCGACCCCACCCCCGTTGGTCAGGATGGCCATCCGGTCTCCCGTGATCTTGCGCGGCATCATGGCCAGGGTCTCCACGGCATCGAAGAGAGCCTGCATTTCAAGGACCCGCAGCATGCCCGCACGGCGAAAGGCAGCGTCGTAGACGGCGTCGTCCCCCTCAGCGGCGCCGGTGTGGCGCGCCGCCGCCAGGGCTCCCTCACGGCTGCGGCCGCCTTTGACCACGATGACCGGCTTGACGCGCGCCGCCGCACGGGCGGCGGACATGAATTTGCGGCAATGGGTCACCGTCTCCATGTAAAGGAGGATGGCGCGTGTCCTGAAATCGGTGGCAAGGTAATCCAGCATATCTCCGAAATCCACATCGGCCATGTCCCCGAGCGATATGAAGCACGAGAAGCCGATGGATCGGGAGACGGCCCAGTCCAGAACCGAGGTTTGCACCGCGCCGGACTGGGCCACCAGGGCGATGGACCCTGCCGGGGGACGGACAATGTGCGCCATGCTCGCATTGAGATTGGCGCCGGGAACCATGATGCCGAGGCAGTTGGGGCCGACGATCCGCAGCAGGTAGGGCCGGGCCGCATCGGTCATCCTGGCACAAAGATTCCTGCCCTCTTCGTCTCCCCCCTCGCCGAAGCCGGCCGTGATCACCACGGCACCCCGGGTCCCTTTTTCACCGAGCTCGGCAATGACGCCCGGAACGCTGTCACGGGGAACGGCGATCACCGCCAGATCAGGGACTTGCGGCAGGCTGGCCACACCGGGATAGCATTTCACCCCCCCGATGAAGCTGTAGTTGCGATTGACCAAATACACGGGACCGCTGAAACCTGAGTACAGCAGGTTCCGCGTGATCACCTCGCCCACCGAGCCCGGTTTCTCGCTCGCCCCGATGAGAACGACACTTGATGGGTGCATCAAGCTGGACAGGTTCCTCACGGACATCTTTTTCACCTCCGCACGGCCTACCTGCATCACCAAAGCGGGGACGCAACCCATATGCATTAAGTTATCGCGGAAATCACTGTGATTCCCCCCTCCGAAGGGGGGCAAGGGGTGTTCAGGCTGACGCAAATGGATCGCATTTCGGACGTTCGAACACCCGACTGCCCCACTGAAAGGGGGGAATCAGTTCGCCAACCACTTCAGCTTGATGTGTATGGGTTGCGTCCCCGCCGGAAGCCTCATGAGATCCTGGTCCAGATCTTCAGGTCAGGATCACGTGGACAGCATGGCGGTGCTCTTTGTTCTGAACGGGAGAGTGCTCGCATCCGGTGGACAGGGGATCAGGAGCTGATTCACCGCACAATGGGGCAGCGAAAGAATAGGGCAGAGCACGAGATCCCGCAATCCCTTTCTTGCTCGACCAGAAAGCCGGAGCCGGATGAGAGTGCCCCGACTCAGGCCCCCTGAGACTTTCAGCGGGACCTCCCGAACACCATGGCTGCAAGGCCATAGAGAGCGACAGCCATCATCACGACGGCGTTGAATCCGAGGTGGACGGCCAGGATGGAAGCCAGCACGGTGGCGAGGACCGAGGAACAGCCGTTGATTCCCCAGGCCCAGGGCACGTATGACGGCCTCGAATCCCCCACCATCGCCAGTCCCAATGGGAAAGGCATCCCCATCAGGAAAGCCAGCGGAGCGATGACCACCATGGAAACGGCGATTCTGGCCACGTCGCCCAGGGTCGCCAGTCGAGCGAAAAGCCAGGGGAGGAGGGTCATGTCGAGTGCGGCAAGCAGTGCGATGCCCCCTGCGGCCACGAGGAGCGAGCCACTCTGCCCCATCACGCGTCGCCTGGAGAGGACCTCGTGAAACGCCGCCGAAGCACGGCTTCCCAGGCCGGCAAAGACCAGAAACCCCGCGATGACCACCGATGCGGCATAAATGGGATGTCCCAGGAAAAGGATGAGCTTCTGGATGAAGGCGATCTCCATGAAAAGGAAGGCAAACCCCAGGGCCGTAAAATAAAGGACCACGCGGCCTCCGCCCATGCCCGATTCTCCTTCGCGCTCCAGGGAAAAGAGCGGAGCCAGGATGAGGATAAGGCTCAGCACCAGGGCCTGAATCAGCGTCATCACGAGTACCGGATAGCCCCACTCCATGAGCGGGAGGCCGCCGCGGCCCCTGGCTGTGAGGATTTCAGGGAGCGTGCGCCACTTGAAAAAGTGAAAAAAATAAGGACGGTTGTCCGTGGCCGGCTCGATGGCGAACTTGTAGCGCTCCATGAACTCGTTGCGCCGCTCGCCGAGAAGAGATCGAGCTCCATCGGAAAAATAGGGTTCGTCGAGTATATTGAACCGCCTGGCGTCTCCCGGATCCACACCGGGGCAGAAGTCGATGTCGAAGCCGCGCCGGCCGCAGAATTCGCTGATTTGAGCCACCTCTCCCGCCGAGATGGTCCCCTTTTTGACCAGGAGCGTCGTCGTGCTCCAACCGCGAACGAGGACCATCCGATCGCCGGGGCTCGAAATGCCCGACTGTTCGAGGGCCGCGACAGCCGTGGCGAAAAGCTTCAGGCTGTCCCGGGGCGGCATCTTGAGCCATCGCGTGAAGGCGAGGTAGCCGCCGGGACTGAGGTGCCGGTAAGCTTCGCTCATGGCCTCCACGGTGTAGAGATAGGATTCGCTGAGGGCATGGCCCCCCGTTGCCGAGGCCGTGAAGGAATCCAGGAGCGAAACCTGGATCAGGTCAAAGGCTTCCCGGCTTCTGGACACGAAGCTCCTCGCCTCTGCGGCATGGACCCTCACCTTCTCGTCATTGTACAGATGCCCGGCGTAATCCCTGAATGTATCCCTCACCAGGCCGATCATACAGGCGTCGAGCTCCACGGCGTCAATGGTCTGAGCGCCATGAACCCGGGCCATGAGCACATCCATCCCGCCTCCCGCTCCCAGCACCAATACTCGAGGGGCCTTGAGGAGCCGGTACGGCAGGGCAGACGTCAGGCAGTCCAAAAACGCAAGGGGCTCAACCCGGCCATCGAAGCGGGTGATGGGGCTCATGGAGTCACCGTCCACAAAGATGCCGAGCTGCGGGGGAGGCTCCGCATTGCATTGAAGGCCCATTCCCGGAGCATGGCGGAAGGGGATGACCGGGCTCTCCACGACGCTGAGCCATCCGAGGGGACTGAACCGCTGGGTGATGACCTCGGCCCCGGGTGCCAGCAATGCGCCGCTCAACCCCTTGTAGGGAGAAATCGCGGGGAAGGTCCCATGCTGGGGCCACAGCAGAGGGAAGCCGGCGCCGCACAGGATCAGGAGAATGCCGATGGCCCTGGATCGCCACGGATTCAGATCAAGCCGGACGAGACCCGCTGCCGCGAGACCGGGTGCTGAAAGGACGGCCAGGCAATCCCATGGCGGGAATACAAAGAGAAGGGCCACGATTCCGAGCGCCCCCAACCCGGCTCCCAGGAGGTCAAAGAAGTAGATCCGATGGATGTCTTCGCGGAAGCGGGCGAGGGCCAGGGTCAGGCAATTTCCCGCAAAGAAGAACGGCAGAAAGAGGACAAGATAGGTCTGTACGAGATGAAGCCACTGTCTCGGATCCCAAAGGATTTCCAAGAGATTGAGCGGAACGAGCCGGGTCGCGGCAAAGGAGAGGGGTATGGCCAGGCTGAACAGGATGGCGTTGAAGAAGAACACGCTGTGAAAACGCGGGATCAGCCATTTCTGAAACAGGGTGCAGAAGGTCCCGCTGGCCCCCAGACCCAGGAGCGCCAGGCTGATGATCATGCTGGCGAAGTGGTGCCACTGGGTGATGCTGAGGAGCCGCATCAGGAGGATTTCGTGCCCGAGCAGGGCCATGGACACGAGGAAGACGGCAAGCCCGACAGCCATGTCAGTGCCCGCCGGTCAAGGGAACGAAGGCGACGGGAAGGATCTGCCGCGTCTGGATTTCCCCCTTTTCTCCTTTCTCCACGAGCATGAGCTGCTGGACGAAGAAGGGGCCGCCAACGGGGATCACCATTCTCCCTCCGGGCTTCAGCTGCTCGATGAGAGGCGGCGGGATATGGCTGGCTGCGGCGGTGACCACAATCCCGTCGAACGGCGCACGCTCTTTCCAGCCATAGTAGCCGTCACCGGACCTGACCTCCACGTTGTCGAAGCCCAGCCGCTTCAGACGCTCGGCGGCCGTTTCGGCCAGTCCCTCGACGATCTCGATGGTGTACACGCTCCGTACGGTTTCAGCCAATATGGCCGCCTGATACCCCGACCCCGTTCCCACTTCGAGGACAGCGGCCCCGCTTCCGACCCTCAGCAGGTCCGTCATGAGGGCCACGATGTAAGGCTGCGAGATGGTCTGTCCGTAGCCGATGGGAAGCGGCCGGTTTTCGTAGGCGTGCGACTTTTGGGACTCGGGAACGAACTCATGTCGCGGCACCCGGCCCATGACCTCCATGACGCGGGGATTCAGAGCCGTTTTTCCGATGCGCTCGCTGGTCCGTCGGACGTCCCCCTCGATCTCCCGGACCATCTCCGCGCGGGCCGATTTGAAGGGATCGTCGGCGGCATGGAGCGGGGTGGCGGCCGCCAAAAGCAGCGCAAGAATCTGTGGGAGACCACGTGTCGATATGCGGACCATAGTATTCCCTCCTCGCCCTATGATAAGGCTTCTTCTCCGCACAAGAAATGAAGAAGGCTCTCTACCAGTTCCGCCATGAATTCGTAGTCCAGCTTCTCCAGGGTATCCGACTTCCTGTGGTAATGCGGGTTCCGGAATTCGGCCGTGTCGGTGATCATGACCGCGGGGTATCCCGTATCCCAGAAAGAGACATGATCGCTTCGCCGCACAAAATGAGTGAGCCACCCTTTCCAGGGCACGATAAGGCACTGGGTCGGAAGGTCGGGGTTGCGGGTGAAGGCTCTGCAGATGGAGTGGACCAGCGGGGCGGACCGATGGTCCCCGATGATGCCGATGAAATCCCCAACCTTCGGATAGTTGAGGTGCATCAGCGGAAACGGGTATCTTTGGGAGCCGGGCTCGCGTGAGCGGTACCCGACCATCTCGAGGCAAATCATGCCGTCGATCTGCTCACGCGCTCTTTTGGCGCGCCTCGCATGCACCCAGCTTCCGCGGTAGGGCGTCCAGAAGGCAGGATGCTCCTCCAGGGCGAAGGAAACGCATTTCACCGCCACGCCGGCCTTGAGTTCGCCCTCCAGAGATTTGAGGATCTTCGCCGTCTCCAGCTGCACCGCCACCGCACTGGCGTTGTCATCGGCGCCCACCGTCCCCCGCACGGAATCATAATGAGCGCCCAGGAGATAGCGCCTGGCGGGTTTCTCCGAGAATTGCACCTGCGCGATGACGTTGGCAACAGTGAAGCTGCGGTACCGGTACGGTTCAAGAACTGCGGTGAGACCAGTCTCTTCATAGAAAGAGCGTATGTAATCAGCGGCTTTCCGGAGATTCTCGGGGCGGTCCACGCTCCGCTCGCCGATGTCCACGGTCAGTGCCTCCACATGGCGGCGAAGCGACTCCGCTGTCCCATCAATGGAGACGATCGATGCTTCCCTTTCGACCAAGGCGACGGACTCCTCTCAAGATCGGGCGTTTCCATATTACGGACGCAGCGCACACGTCATTTCATTGCCGGAGACGGTCCGTGCCGATGAGGGTCCGGGCTCTCCGACCCTTCGGCCATTTGCGGCAGGATGATGGTGACGAGCAGCCCGCCTTCGGGAACGTTGTTGGCCGTCACGGTTCCCCGGTGCAGACGCACGGACCGATCCGTGATGGCCAGACCGAGGCCCATCCCGCCGGACTGACGCTCGCGAGCCCGTGAGACCCGATAGAACGGAAGGAAGAGCTTTTCGAGATCGGAGTCAGGCACCCCCGAGCCGTGGTCCCTTACCCTGATCTCCACCGTATCGCACGATGATTCTGCGGAGCTGCGGAGCCGCACTTCGACGGCGGTGCCCTCGGCCGTGTAGCGTATGGCATTCCGTAAGACATTTTCGATCGCTCTCCGCAGCATGACCTCGTTGCCCATGACCCTGCACGAAGCGGTCTCCACGAGCTGAACGCTCCGACTGCGCCCACGAGCCTCGAAATCCCCGTCCACCACGATCTCCTCCACCAGTTGACCGACATCCACCGGAGTCATCCCCACGCCCTCCCTCCCGATCTCGAGACGGGTGAGGGTGAGCACCTGACCGATCAGGTCGTTCAGACGGTCGATTTCCTTTTCGATACGGTCCACCACGCGACCGTAATTCAGGTAGCCGGGTCGCTTGAGCAGCTCCACCGCCACCCGGAGCCGGGTCATGGGTGAACGCAGTTCATGCGAGACATCTCCCAGCAGCTGCCATTGAAGGGTGATCAGCGATTTGATGCGCTCCGCCATGATGTCGAAATCGTTGCCGAGATCCGAGAGCTCATCCCTGCGACCTGCCATCTCCCTGCCAATGCGCAGGTCCAGCTCACCGGCTGCGAATCTGCGCGTGGCTTCACGGATCTTGAGAATGGGAGTCGTGAGGTATCGGGCCAATCCATAGCAGACTCCCCCGGAGACGATCATGAAGACCAGAATCCTCAGGATTCCTTGTGGTCCCATGGGAGGAGGAGGCCCCATGGGCTCATGGAGGACTTCTCCCACGACAAAGTATGGCGTTCCATCCACAGCACTGATGGGAACAGCCATGACGAGCCTCTCGGGTGTGTACGAAGCTTCCACCCGCCCCGACCGAAAACTGCGGTCGGCCAACTGCAACGCATCGTGCGGCAGGGGGCGGCCGTGGACTTCCTCTCCTCCGGTATCGATGAGATAAGGATGCACGCCTGACGAGCGGACGAGCTCATCCTCGAGCGATCCTCCATTCCCGGCTCTCTCCCACAATCCGCACTCCAGGACCGAACGACCGTAGAAGGCAAGTGCCGGGCCGATGGCTTTCTCTACGAATGGGGGAGAGGGCCTGAGCTCGAGCCATCGCTCCAGGCTCATTTGTGTCACCATGACCAGAGTGGTGGCGAGCCAGAAGCCGAAATAGATTTTAATAAAAATGTTCCGTCGAGGCATAGCTCACCCACCCGTTGCATATGAGGTTGAAATGAAGGGCCGAAT
>CAZEOY010000173.1:4100-7148 GCA_964513835.1 uncultured Syntrophobacteraceae bacterium | reverse complement strand
GATGAATTCATGGCATCGTGAGTCAGCGCTCGAGATCCAGAACCTGCTGCACTGTATCGCTTCACCTGGGAGGCCAGCTGCAATGACAACTATGGGCTCGAAGAGACCACTTCAAACCCGTGCTTCCTGAGTTCGTCCACAATGGGTTTCAGATCGCATTTTTTCAGTCTCAGCGAATAGACTCGATCTGGACCTTCTACGGCCGACAAATGGCAAATACTGATCACCTCTCCCTGGCGTTTCTGAACCAGGCGGGTGATCTCGTCCAAAGGACTGGCAGAGGTTGAGATCTTGACATCCACACGGGACGAGCTGTCCAACATGCCCAGCACCGTGATGAATGCCGACAAAATGTCCACAACCGTGATGACACCCACCAATCTGCCGTCTTCCACAACGGGGAGTCCACCGATCTTTTTCGACAGAATCAGCCGAGCTGCCTCCTCCAGGGGCATGTCCGGGGCCGCCTTGTGTGGTTTGCGGACCATGACGTCTTCGAGCGTAAGCTCCTCCAGCATCGAAGCAATGAGGACCCCTCTCAGATCTGCGTCCGTAACCCAGCCAACAAGCGCCTGCTCCGTGTCGACCACCGGCAAATGACGGATGGAACCCTGCTTCATCAAGGCCAGCGCTTCCTGAATGGACGCTTCCTTGTGAATGGTCACAACGTTTGTAGTCATCCAATGGCGAACTATCACCCAAATTTCCCCTGATCAGCCGATGTGGAGTGGAGTCGATTGTGGTTCGGATCTCGGAGATGGAGCTGCCGAGGTTTCCCACATATCCACCTCGCAACCTATGCGAGAATGAAGCGGATTGCAAGAGAAAAATTCCACAAACCCGCACCCTGTTTGGAATTGCAGTTCTGCTTCGCACAAGAGGGTACGGGAGGCATGATGACGGAGGCCGGCGCCCCGGCAAGTCTCACAGGTATGAGGCCTGCCCCTCATCATCCTCTCTTCACGAGCTCCCTGTTCCCTCCCGGCGTGAATCCGAGGCGTTGTCTTCAGGCGGCGGGGTTCAGGTTTGATCACCGGCATCTGCTGAGCCCAATGTTCTCGCGGCCGGAGACATGAGCCCGAGCGTATTACCGGGCTTCCTTTTCCGCCGAAGGGCATGGATCATTCCCTTCCCCGCCGTCTCCTCGAGGGGCGTCAATTGACTTTGAAGGACCTTCTGCTATACTCGCGGCGAGTATTCGTTGGGCCGGGTTGTTAATCGAAATCTCTTTCTTCTGTCAGCCAATAACTGGAGAAGGTGCTTTGCGACAGCCAAAATTCATTTTTATCACAGGTGGGGTGCTTTCATCCTTGGGGAAGGGGCTGGCAGCGGCTTCCATCGGTGCGCTCATGGAGAGCCGAGGACTGCGGGTCTCCATGCAGAAGCTGGACCCTTACATCAACGTGGATCCTGGCACCATGAATCCTTTCCAGCATGGGGAAGTCTTCGTCACCGACGACGGCGCCGAAACAGATCTCGACCTCGGACACTATGAACGATTCACTCATGCACGCATGTCGAAAAAGAACAATTACACCTCGGGTGGCATCTATTATTCAGTGATTTCCAAGGAACGGCGTGGGGATTATCTGGGCGGAACCGTCCAGGTCATTCCGCACGTGACAGACGAGATCAAAGCCTGCATCCGGGGTGCCGTGGACGATGTGGATATACTGATCGTCGAAATCGGCGGGACCGTCGGTGATATAGAAAGCCTTCCCTTTCTGGAGGCGATTCGCCAATTTCGCAATGATGTGGGCCGCGAGAATGCCATCTATATTCATGTGACCCTGGTGCCGTATTTGAAAGTTTCAGGTGAAGTCAAAACAAAGCCGACTCAGCACAGTGTCAAGGAATTGCTGGGAATTGGCATTCAGCCCGATATTCTGCTGTGTCGCACCGAAAAGATTCTTCCTCCCGAAATCAAGGTCAAGATCGCTCACTTCTGCAATGTGGAGCCCGATGCCGTCATCACGGCCAAAGACGTGGACTGCATCTATGAGGTGCCGCTCCTCTTTCATCAGGAAGGTTTGGACGAGAAAATCGTACGGCTCCTCAATATCTGGACACGGGCGCCTGTTCTCAACCAATGGCAGGAGCTGGTGAGGCGCTTTAAGGAGCCTGCCCACGATGTGCGCATTGCCATCGTGGGAAAGTATATCGACCTCACCGAGTCCTACAAAAGCCTCAATGAGGCTCTGGTGCACGGCGGAGTTGCCCACGGCGCCAGGGTTGTGCTCGATTTCGTGGATTCCGAGAATGTCGAGAAGGAAGGGGGAGAGGCTCTCATTGAAGGGGCCGACGGCATCCTGGTTCCGGGGGGGTTTGGACAGCGAGGGGTCGAGGGCAAGATCAAGGCCATTCGGTACGCCCGTGAGAACCTGGTTCCCTTCTTCGGCATCTGCCTTGGCATGCAGCTGGCCACGGTGGAATTCGCGCGCCACCTTGCCGGCCTCGAAAAGGCGCACAGCATGGAGTTTGACAAGCACACGAGCTACCCCGTGATCTTCCTCATGCGGGAGTGGTTTGACTACAAGAACAACCGGGTGGTTCGCCGGGATGAAACGTCGGATTTCGGCGGAACCATGCGCCTTGGTGCTTATCCCTGCCACCTCGATCCGGAAAGCCTGTCCGCCCGCGCTTACGGCTATCTCGAAATCTCCGAGCGGCACCGGCACCGTTATGAGTTCAATAACGATTACCGTGACCTGCTGGCCGAAAAGGGGCTGCGCTTTACGGGGCTCTCGCCGGATCGCAATCTGGTCGAAATCGTCGAGCTGCCGAATCATCCCTGGTTTCTGGGTTGCCAGTTTCATCCGGAGTTCAAGTCCCGCCCCATGGAGCCCCATCCACTGTTCAAGGCATTTGTGGGGGCGGCCCTCGAAGAGGCCAGGCGCAAAAACCCGGAGGGATTCAAGGACTGTCAGTGCTGATTGGACAGGAGTCGTTCCGTTGAGCGCATTCGAAATTCTGGGGCAGAGGATATCGAGGGACGGATTCTTCGTGATCGGGGGACCCTGCGTCATCGAAAGTGAAGACTCGGCGCTG